>DATMGW010000325.1:0-21938 GCA_035555295.1 Caldimonas sp. | reverse complement strand
CCATCGAATTCCACCGCGCCCATATCCGGGAGAAACTGGGCGTCGCCACTCAGGCGCAGTTGTTCAGCCTGTTCATCCCGCCCGCAGAGTCCTGAAACCGCCTGCAGACCCGCATGGATATTGGCTTGCAGCCCGATGCCGACACCAGCCGAAGGC
Organism: Caldimonas sp.; assembly: GCA_035555295.1. Classification (GTDB taxonomy): domain Bacteria; phylum Pseudomonadota; class Gammaproteobacteria; order Burkholderiales; family Burkholderiaceae_C; genus Schlegelella_A. Next base: position 21,782 of record DATMGW010000325.1, on the reverse strand, counting down.
GCGTGATTTCCGACGGCGCGCCGAAGCGTTTGGGCGGCCCCCAGTAGCCGGTGCCGCGGCTGGTGTAGATCCAGAGCTGCTCCAGCCGATGCAGGCCGGCGGTGTAGGGCTGTTGCAGGCGAACAACGTAGTTCCATGGCCAGAACTGCCCGCCGTGGGTGTGGCCTGAGAGTTGCAGATCGAAGCCCGCCGCTTCGGCCGCCTCGGCGCTGCGCGGCTGGTGCGCGAGGAGCAGGCGCAGCGCCGCCGGCGGGCTGCCGGCGAGCGCCGCCTTCGGGTCGCTCGCCTGGGCGCGGTCGAAGTGGCCTGCGTTGAAGTCGGTCACGCCGGCGACGACCAGCTTCGCGTCCCCGCGGGCGATGACGACGTGCTCGTTCATGAGCACGGTGATGCCCAGGCGGCGCAGTTCGCCGACCCAGGCCGCGGCTCCCGAGTAGTACTCGTGGTTGCCGGTGACGAAGAAGGTGCCGTCGCGCGAGCGCAGCGCCGCCAGCGGCGCGACGTGGTCGGCGAGGTCCTTGACCGAGCCGTCGACGAGGTCGCCCGTCACGGCGACGAGATCGGCGTCGAGACGGTTCACCGCGTCGACGATCGCCTCGAGATAGGGCCGCCTGATCGTCGGGCCGATGTGGACGTCGCTGATCTGGGCGATCGCAAAGCCTTGCAGCGCCGCAGGCAGGTCCGTCACCGGCACGTCGACCCGGACGACCGCCGCGGTCCGCCGGGCGTTGACGAGGCCCCACAGCGTGACGAGCGCGGCGACGACCGGAACGGCGCGTGCGCTCGCCTGCGCGAACGAAGCGACCGGGAAGTTGCCCGGCGCGAGCGCCGCGACGATGGCCGCCGCGCCGAGCGCGAGGTCGCGGACGACGGTCAGGACGAAGAGCGAGGAGAACAAGCCCATGCCGACGAGCGCCGCCCAGGCGAGCACGGCATCGACCGCGCGGCCCGGATGCTTCCGGCGCCGCCCGAACGCGAAAGGCAGGCTCAGGACCGAGACGACGAGAACAGCGACGAAGGCCCCGCCCATCCAGGTCGCGCCGAGGTTCGGTGCAATCCGCCATCCGACGTAGGCATACAACAGGAAGGAGACGGCGCGCAGCGGCATCGGCCGCATGTGGGAGCGGCGAGCGCCGCTTCAATGCCGCACGACGCTGCGTCGCGGCGTTTCGCGAAACAAGTCGATCGCCAGCTGGCGCAGCCAGCGTACGCCCGGGTCGTCGTGCGAGCGGCGGCTCCAGTGCAGGGCGATCGGAATCTCGCCGATCGCCCAGCGCGGCCGGGCGATACGGCAGCGTCCGCCGGCGGCGAACTTGCGCGCGATCCGCAGCGGCAGGACGACGGCCAGGTCGGTCGCGCCGACGATCGCCGGGATGACCATGAAGTGCGGGATGCTGAGGCGCACCTTCGCCGACAGCGACAGCCGCTCGAGCACCTTCGCCGTCTCCGTGTGATGGCGAACGACGACGTAGTCGAGCCGGGCCAGCACCGCCTGCGACGGCCGCGCCGTCAGCAGCGGATGGTCGGCGCGGGCGAGGACGACGTAGCGTTCCATGAAGAGGCGCTGCTGAGCGGTCTTCTCGACGCCGGGCAGGTAGCCGAAGGCGGCGTCGATCTTGCCGCTGTCGAGGGCGTCCTCGATCTCGGCGTAGTCGAGCTGGTGCGTCTCGATGCGGATCGCCGGCGCCTCGCTGCGGATGCGCCGCATCAGGCCGGGCAGGAACTCGGCCTCGCCGATGTCGCTCATGTGGATGCGAAAGTTGCGCCGCGCCGTCGCCGGATCGAAGCTCGCCGACGCGTGCAGCCCCTGTTCGATAAGCATCATTGCCTGTTGCACCGAATGCGCCAGCGCGTCGGCGGCCGCGGTCGGCAGCACGCCGCCGGCGACGCGGACGAACAGCGCGTCCTCGAGCAGCAAGCGCAGCCGCGCCAGCGCCTGGCTCACCGCCGGCTGCGACAGGCCGATCGCCTCGGCGGCGCGGCTGACGCTGCGTTGCCGGTAGACGGCGTCGAAGACCCGCAGCAGGTTGAGGTCGAGGTCGCGGATATGCACGTGGCGAATATTACTTAGTCGGATGCGGCAATGGCCGAAGCCGGCTCGCGTCGCTAAGCTCGGCGTCGCAGACAGCCGACGCAAGCAGGGGATCGGCCGCGACGGAGACGAGCCCGGTGGAAGTTTCTTTCAGCAAGGAAGTGGAGCTGCTTCGCCTCGGCGCAGGCCAGGTCTTCCACGGCGAAGGCATCCTCGCCATCACCAAGGGCCTTCTGCAATCGGGCGTCGCCTACGTCGGCGGCTACCAGGGCGCTCCGGTCTCGCACCTGCTCGACGTCATGGTCCAGGCCGAGCCCTACATGAAGGAGCTCGGCGTTCACGTCGAGGCGTGCGCCAACGAGGCCTCGGCGGCGGCGATGCTCGGCGCCTCGATCCATTACGCGCTGCGCGGCGCCGTGACGTGGAAGTCGATCGTCGGAACGAACGTCGCCGCCGACGCGCTGTCCAACCTGTCGTCACCCGGCGTGACCGGCGGCGCGCTGATCGTCGTCGGCGAGGACTACGGCGAAGGCGCGAGCGTGATCCAGGAGCGCACCCACGCTTATGCGATGAAGTCGTCGATGCTGATGCTCGACCCGCGTCCCGAGCTCGGCCACATGGTGCGAATGGTCGAGGAGGCGTTCCGCCTGTCCGAAGCGTCGAACATGCCGGCGATGCTCGAGCTGCGCATCCGCGCCTGCCACGTGCGCGGCAGCTTCGTCTGCAAGGACAACGTTTCGCCGAGCGTCTCGACGCTGCAGACGATGGCCGAGCCGGCGCGCTTCGACTACGCGCGGCTCGCGCATCCGCCGGTCACCTTCGGCCACGAGAAGCTGAAGACGGGCGCGCGGATTCCGGCGGCGCAACGCTACATCGCAGCGCACGCGTTGAATGAGCAACGCGACGGCAAGCACGGCGACGTCGGCCTGATCGTCCAGGGCGGCCTCTGCAGTTCGCTGGTCCGCGCGCTGCAGCAGCTCGATCTGGCCGACGCTTTCGGCGCGAGCGACCTGCCGATGCTCGTTCTCAACGTCACCTTCCCGCTCGTTCCCGAGGAGATCGCGGCGTTCTGCACCGGCAAGCGCGCCGTCCTCGTGGTCGAGGAAGGCCAGCCCGAATACATCGAGCGCGACGTCCTCGCTGCGCTGCACCGCGCCGGCGTCGCGACCTCGCTGCACGGCAAGGACCTGCTGCCGATGGCCGGCGAGTACACGGTCGAGGCCGTCGCCGCCGGTCTCGTCGCCTTCGTCGCGCGGCACCTGCCGCAGGTCAATACGGCGGGCGCGCGGGCCTGGCTCGCCGGCAACGCGAAGCGGCGCGCCGACGTCGCCGACGAGCTCGGCCGGGCCCTGCCGGCGCGGCCGCCGAGCTTTTGCATCGGCTGCCCGGAGCGCCCGGTGTTCGCCGCGCTCAAGCTCGCGCAGCAGGAAGTCGGCCCGGTGCACGTCGCCGCCGACATCGGCTGCCACGCGCTCGCGACCTTCGAGCCGTTCTCTTCGGGCCACTCGATTCTCGGCTACGGCATGAGCCTGGCGAGCAGCGCCGGCGTCGCGCCGATGATGAAGCGGCGCGTCCTCTCGGTCATGGGCGACGGCGGCTTCTGGCACAACGGGCTGCTCACCGGCGTGCAGTCGTCGCTCTTCAACGGCGACGACTCGGTGCTCCTGATCATGAAGAACGGCTACACGTCGGCGACCGGCACCCAGGACATCATCTCGACGCCCGACGAGGACGCCAAGGCGCGCGCCCCCGACAAGCAGCAGAGCCTGGTCGACCGCAACACGACGATCGAGTCGACGCTGCGCGGCCTCGGCGTGCGGTGGATGCGCACCGTCCACACCTATCGCGTCGCGCACATGAAAAAGACGCTCGAGGAAGCGTTCACCAGCGACTTCGCCGGCCTGAAGGTCATCATCGCCGACGGCGAATGCCAGCTTGAACGGCAGCGCCGGATCCGGCCGTGGATCGCCGGGTTGCTGAAACGCGGCAAGCGCGTCGTTCGCGTCAAATACGGCGTCGACGAGGACGTCTGCACCGGCGACCACGCGTGCATCCGCCTGTCCGGATGCCCGACGCTGACGCTCAAGGACAACCCGGACCCGCTCAAGGTCGACCCGGTCGCGACCGTCATCGACGGCTGCGTCGGCTGCGGCCTGTGCGGGGAAAACGCGCACGCGGCAACGCTGTGCCCGTCGTTCTATCGCGGCGAGGTCGTGCAGAACCCGAGGGCGGTCGAGCGCGCCGCCGAAGCGCTGCGCCGCGTCCTTCGCCGCGCTCTGCAACCCGCATGAAGCCGATCACGATCCTCGTCGCGGCGCTCGGCGGCGAGGGCGGCGGCGTGCTCGCCGAGTGGCTCGTCGAGACGGCGACGAACGCCGGGCACAGCGTGCAGAGCACGTCGATCCCGGGGGTCGCGCAGCGCACCGGAGCGACGACGTACTACATCGAGACCTTCCCCGTCGCCGACGCCACGCTGGGCGGGCGGCGACCCGTGTTCAGCCTCAACCCGGTGCCCGGCGCGCTCGACCTGCTCGTCTCTTCCGAGCTGCTCGAGACGGTGCGCCAGATCGGCAACGGCATGGCGACGGCCGACGCGACGCAGATCCTGACGTCGACGAGCCGCAGCCTCACCGTCGCCGAGAAGATGCAGCTCGGCGACGGCCGCCTTGGCGAGGCCGACCTGCTGCGCATCGTCGACGCGCACAGCCGCGAGGCCCAGGCCTTCGACATGGCGGCGGCGGCGCGCGACGCCGGCACCGTCATCAGCGCCGTGCTCTTCGGCGCGATCGCGGCGAGCGGGGCCTTGCCTTTCCAGCGCAGCGAATACGAGGCGACGATCCGCGGCTCGGAGCGCGGTGCCGAGGCGAGCCTGCGCGGCTTCGCCCGGGCCTACGCGACGGTCGCCGCGCTGCGCAATGACAGGCGGGCCGTGCAAGACGCGGCACAGGCCGCCGTCGCAGCCGCGGCGGTCCGGCCGCGGCGCAGCGCGCGCGTCGACGCGCGGCTCGCTGCGTTCCCGGCCGACCTGCACGATCTCGGCGCCCTCGGTATCGCCCGCCTCGAGGACTACCAGGACGCGGCGTACGCGCAGCTCTATCTCGACCGGCTCGGCCGGATCGTCGCCGCCGAACGCGCCGGCGGAACGGCCGCCAGCGACGCGCACGTGACGACGCGCGAAGTCGCGCGCTATCTCGCGCTCTGGATGGCGTTCGACGACATCGTTCGCGTCGCCGATCTGAAGAGCCGCGCCTCGCGTTTCGAGCGCGTGCGCCGCGAGGTCAAGGCCGACGACGGCGACGTCGTTGCGATCGTCGATCACTTCAAGCCGGGAACCGCCGAGTTCGCCGCTCTGCTGCCGGGCGCGCTTGCGGAGCGCCTGCTGCGCTGGGACCGGCGCCGCATCGCGCGCGGCCGCGATCCGTGGGCCTGGCCGCTCGAGATCCGCACCCACACGGTGTTCGGGCTCGCGCTGCTGCGCACTCTCGCTTCGCTGCGCGGGCTGCGCCGACGCGGCAGCCGCTTTGCCGCCGAGCAGGCGATGATCGAGCGCTGGCTCGCCGCCGTCGATGCCGGCGCCCGCCGCGACGCGGCGCTCGGCTTCGAGATCGCCGCCTGCGGCCGTCTCGTCAAGGGCTACGGCGCGAGCAACGAGCGCGGCAAGGCGAACCTGCTGCACGTCATCGACCATCTCGCCGCCGCGCCGCTTTTCGCAGGCGACGCCAAGCGCACCGCCGCGATCCGCCAGGCGCGCGTCGCGGCGCTTGCCGACGAAGCGGGAACCGCTTTCGACCAGGCGCTGGTGCGCCACGGTGCGCCGCCACGCCCGCTTCCGGCACAGCCGATTCGCTGGGTCGCAACGCGCCCGGGCCGCGTCGGCGCGCGCGCACACGACGCAGCCGCATGAATCCGCAATCCTTCCCGGCCGGCCGGCAAGCAGGGAAGATCAGCATCGCCGCTGGGCCGGCTCCGTCCTACCCTTCGCCGCTGCGGGCAGGTGCCGCAACGACAGTCACGGCCGTTCCATCACGAGACGAGGAGATCATGGCTCACACAACCCAACGCACCCTTGCTTCGCCGCTGCTGCGCGGCCTTGCCGCCCTCGGCGCGGCACTCGCCGCGCTGATCGGCGCGCCCGCCGGGGCGCAGGACAAACCCGTCGCCCTCAAGCTCTCGAGCTGGGTGCCGGCTCAGCACGCGCTCAATCCAGCGCTCGCCGCCTGGGGTGCCGACATCACGAAGGCGTCCGGCGGCACGATCACGACGACCCTCTTTCCTTCCGAGCAGCTCGGCAAGGCGTTCGACCACTACGACATGGCCAAGGACGGGATCGCCGACGTCGCCTATGTCAACCCGGGCTACCAGCCCGGGCGCTTTCCCGTCATGGCCGGCGCCGGGCTGCCCTTTCTCTTCTCCAACGGCAAGGGCGGCTCGGCGGCGATCGACGCCTGGTACCGGCAGTACGCCGCCAAGGAGATGAAGGACGTCAAGTTCTGCTTCGCCTTCGTCCACGATCCGGGCGCGTTCCACAGCAAGAAGAAGCTGCTCACGCCCGCCGATGTGAAGGGCCTGAAGGTGCGCCCGGCGACGAGCACGATCGGCCAGATGGTGACGCTCCTCGGCGGCACCAACGTGCAGGCATCAGCGCCCGAGGTCCGCGACGCGCTCGAGCGCGGCGTCGCCGACGCGGTCACCTTTCCGTGGGGGTCGGTCATCCTCTTCGGCATCGACAAGGTCGTCAACCAGCACATGGACGTGCCGCTCTACACGACGCCTTTCGTCTGGGTGATGAACAAGGACAAGTACGACGCGATGTCGCCGGCGCAGAAGAAGGTGGTCGACGATCACTGCACGACCGAGTGGGCGGAGAAGGTCGGATCGCAATGGGCCGACTTCGAGTTCGCCGGCCGGGCCAAGCTCGCCGCCGAGCCGGGCCACGAGGTCTACAAACTGACGCCGGCGCAGCTCGACGCCTGGCGCAAGGCCATCGCGCCGACCGAGAGCGCATGGGCCGAGGGTGCGACCAAGGCCGGCTACGACCCGAAGCAGGTGATGGACTCGCTGAAGAGCACGCTCGCGAAGTACAAGTCGGGCTTCTGAACGCGCCGTGAGCTCGGCGCCTGCGGCGCTGCGGCGCAACCCGATGGATCGCATCATCGATGCGATCGAGTGGTGCGCCGCGACCTTCGTCGGCATCGTCGCGGCGAACATCTTCCTCGCCGTCCTGCTGCGCAAGTTTTTCGCCTGGCAGATCCCCGACAGCTACGACGTCGGCAAGATGCTGCTCGGCACGCTCATCTTCTGGGGCATCGCCGCAACGAGCTATCGCGGTGGCCACATCACGGTCGACCTCGTCTGGTCGGCGGCGAACGCCCGCTGGAAGCGCTTCATCGACGTCTTCGCGACGGTCGTGCTGCTGTTCGTCGTCACGGTGCAGACGATCATGCTGTTCGACAAGGTGCGCGCGACCTACGTCGACCACGTCCTCACCTACGACCTCAACCTGCCGACCTGGCCCTTCTTCGCCGTGGCCTGGCTCGGCGATGTCTCGGCGGTCGTGCTGATAGCGATCCGTACGTATCGCCTCGCCTTCCATCCGGGCGATCTGGTCGAGGTCGGTGAGGCGAAGGTCGTCGAATGAGCAACGACTGGATCGCCTTCGTCGGCTTCGTCTCGCTCTTCGCGCTGATGCTCCTGCGCGTGCCCGTCGGCATGGCGATGGGGCTGGTCGGCGTCACCGGCTACAGCTTCATCGTCGGCCCGGGGCCGGCGTTGAAGCTCGTCGGCCAGACCTCGCTGCGTACGGTCACCGACTACACCTTCGGCGTGATCCCGATGTTCATGCTGATGGGCGCCTTCGTCTCGGTGTCGGGGCTGAGCCGGGAGATGTTCAAGGCCGCCGACGCCTTCGTCGGCCATCTGCGCGGCGGCCTCGGCATCGCCACCGTCGTCGCCTGCGGCGGCTTCGCGGCGATCTGCGGCTCGTCGGTCGCGACGGCGGCGACCTTTTCGACCGTCGCCTACCCAGAGATGCGCCGCTTCGGCTACCCGCAGTCGTTCTCGACCGGAGTCATCGCCGCCGGCGGCACGCTCGGCGCGATGCTGCCGCCTTCGACGGTGCTCGCCGTCTACGCCATCCTGACGCAGCAGGACATCGGCAAGCTTTTCATGGCCGGCGTCCTGCCCGGCCTGCTCGCGATGGCGATGTACGTGGCGACGGTCGCCCTGATCGTCCGCGTGCGGCCGCGCTTCCTGCCCGCCGGCGAAGCGAAGCCCTGGGCCGAGCGTGTCGGGGCGCTGCGCCTGGTCTGGGCGCCCCTGCTGCTCTTTCTCTTCGTCATCGGCGGACTCTACGGCGGCTTCTTCACGCCGACCGAGGCCGGCGGCGTCGGCGCGGCGGGCGCCTTCATCCTCGGCGCGCTGCGCAAGAAGCTCGACGGCACAAAGACGCGCGAGGCGCTCCTGCAGGCGACGCGCACGGCGGCCGCGGTCTTCACGGTGCTGATCGGCGCCCTGCTGTTCGGCTACTTCCTCACCATTACGCAGACACCGCAGAAGATCACCGCCTTCCTGACCGGGCTGGGCGTCGGCCGCTACGGCATCCTCGCGCTGATCATGGGCATGTACCTCGTTCTCGGCTGCCTGATGGACGCGATGGCGATGATCATCCTGACCGTGCCGATCATCTTTCCCGCGGTAACCGCGCTCGGCTTCGATCCGATCTGGTTCGGTGTCATCATCGTCATGACGGTCGAGCTCGGCCTCATCCACCCGCCGGTCGGCATGAACGTATTCGTCATCAAGAGCGTCGTCAAGGACGTGAGCTTCACGACCATCTTCAAGGGCGTGCTTCCGTTCGTCGCAACCGATATCCTTCGCCTCGTGATCCTGATCGCTTTCCCGATCATCGCGCTCTGGCTGCCGCAACGCATGGGCTGAGGAGCGCATCGCAGACTGCCGCCGACGGCACCGCAGGCAACGCAGGCCGATCGACCCTGACAACGACGTTGCCGTGGAGAGACAGACATGCTGACAACGCTTCGGCGCGCCTCGTGGCTGCGTGCCGCCACGCTCGGAATCGGCCTCGCCGGCGGCGCGGGGCTCGCCCTCGCCGCCGATCCGCCGAAGGAAGAAGAGGTGCCGTTCTGGGCCATCGGCATGCCCAAGGGCAACACGCTGGCGCCGGTGCCGTCGTTTCCGATCCCGACGCCGGTCGACAAGCTGCCGGTCGGCAAGCTCAAGCTGCCACCCGGCTTCAAGGTCGAGGTCTGGGCCGGAAACATCCTCGACGCGCGCGGACTGCGCCTCGGCGACCAGGGCACGGTCTTCGTCAGCTCGCTGTTCGTCGCCGGCAAGATCTACGCCGTCACCGACAAGGGCGGCAAGCGCGAGGTGAAGACGATCGCAGAGAAGCTCTTCCTGCCGAACGGCATCGAGTACTACAAGGGCGCGCTCTATGTCGCGACGCCGAAGGAGATCACGCGCTACGACAACATCGAGGCCAACCTCGATCATCCGCCGGCGCCCGTCCTGATCTACGACAAGCTGACCGGTGAAGTGCCGCACGGCTGGAAATACATCCGCGTTGGCCCCGACGGCAAGCTCTACGTTCCGGTCGGCGCCCCGTGCAACATCTGCGCGATCGACGACAGGCACGCGCAGATCCGCCGCATCAACCTCGACGGCACGGGCGAGGAGATGGTCGCCCTCGGCGTTCGCAACAGCGTCGGCTTCGACTTCGACCCGAAGACGGGCGACCTCTGGTTCACCAACAACGGTCGCGACTGGCTGTCCGAAGACTTCCCGAACGACACGCTCAACCACGTGAGCAAGTCGGGCAACAAGCACTTCGGCTACCCGTTCTGCCACCAGGGCAACTTCGCCGACCCGGAATACGGCTGGGGCAAGAACTGCGCCGATTACGCGCAGCCGGCGCAGCTGATGGGCGCGCACGTCGCCACGCTCGGCATGCGCTTTTACACCGGCACGATGTTCCCGGCGAAGTACCGGGGCGCGATGTTCATCGCCCGGCACGGCTCGTGGAACAAGAGCCAGAAGGTCGGCGCCGACGTCGTCGTCGCCTGGCCCGACGACAAGGGCGGGGTCGCGAAGGTAGAGCCGTTCCTGTCCGGCTTCATCGAGAACAACGAGTACCTCGGCCGGCCGGTCGACGTCATGCAGATGAAGGATGGCTCGCTGCTCATCTCCGATGATCACGCGGGTGCGATCTACCGCGTCAGCTACACAGGCTCATGACATGGTCGCGCGGCGCGACCGTCGCCGCCGCAGCCTTGCTCGCAGCGGCGGGCGCGCACGCGCAGCCTGCCACCGATCGCTTCGCGCCCTGCGCTTCGTGCCACGGCGAGGGCGGCGTCAGCCCGAACTTCGAAACGCCGTCGCTTGCCGGCCAGCATTCGTTCTACGCGATCACGCAGCTGTTCCTGTTTCGTGCCGGACGGCGCGCCGACGAGCAGATGACGAAGGAGGCGAAGGCAATGAGCGACGACGACCTGCGCGCCTTCTCGGACATCATCGGCCAGTTGCCGCCGGCGGCGCCGTTCCGGCCGGACCCGGTCGATCCGGCGCGCATGACCCGCGGTGCAGCGCTCGCCGCGAAGCACCGCTGCGCGTCCTGCCACGGTGGCGACTACTCCGGCGAGAAGCAGGTGCCGCGGCTGGCCGGACAGCGCGAGGACTACCTCGGCAAGGCGCTCGCCGAGTTCAAGACCGGAACGCGCATCGGCTACACCCAGGCGATGAACGAGGCGCTGGCGGGCCTCGCCCCGAGTGAGCTGCCCGATCTCGCGCACTACCTGGCCCACCTCGGCGTGGTCGCGCCCGCTCCGACGCGCTGAAGCGATGCCCGGCCACGGCTCGCACGTGCACCGGCAGCGCGGCCGCAGCCGGGCGCCGGCGTGCGCTGCCGCCGCGGCCACCACGGCCGCTTTCACGGCACTGCCGGCGCAGGCGCAGAACGATGCGGCGACCGTGCTCGATCCCGTCGTCGTCTCGGCGCGGCGGATGCGCGAGAGCGCCTTCGATTCGCCCGCAGCGTTCAGCGCCGTGACGCGCGAGACGATCGAGAACGCGGGACCCAGATCAACCTCTCGGAATCGCTGTCGCGCGTTCCCGGAATCAGCATCCTGAACCGGCAGAACTACGCGCAAGATCTGCAGCTGTCGATCCGCGGCTTCGGTGCGCGCTCGACCTTCGGCATTCGCGGCGTGCGCCTGATCGTCGACGGCATCCCGGCGACGATGCCCGACGGGCAAGGCCAGGCGCGTCGAACATCGACCTCGGCTCGGCCGGGCGCGCATCGAGGTGCTGCGCCGCCCGCTCGCCCAGCTCTACGGCAACGGCGGCGACGACACGACGGCGACGGCGCGCTTCTACGTCGACGAGCGCGACCTCTACAACGCGCGGTCGACGCCGCTCGCCGCGCAGCTGCCTCCGACCTCGAGCGGGGGCATCGTCCAGTTCTCGCGCGTCTACGCCGGCACCGGCCTCGTCGTGACGCGGCGCCTCCGCCTCGACGCGGATCGCAGCCTTTGCCTCACCGGCGGCGTCGAGGCCGACCGCATGCGCGAGAACCGGCAGGGCTACATCGACAACGGCGGATTCCAGGGCGCGCTGAAGCGCGATGAGCGCAATACCATCGTCGACACCGACGTCTTCGTGCAGGCGGCCTGGGACCTCGCGCGGCCTGGACGCTCGCCGCCGGCGCGCGGCGCAGCAGCGTGCGCTTTCACTCCGAAGATCACTTCATCACCGCGAACAATCCCGACGACAGCGGCAGCGTCGACTACGGCGCGACCACCCGGTCCTCGGGATCCCTTGGCGGGTGCGCCCCGAACTCAACCTCTACGCGAACGCCGGGCGCGGCTTCGAGACGCCGACCTTCACCGAGCTCGCCTACAAGCCGGCGGGAACGGGGCTGAATACGGACCTCGCCGCGTCGCGCAGCCGGGACGCCGAGGTCGGCGACGAGCGGCAGCGGCGCAGCGGCGACTCCGGTCGCTGCCGGCAACCGCCTGCCCGGAACGCCCGAGCGCAATGCCTACGCCGAGCTGGCGTGGAGGGCGCGCGGCGCCTGGGGCGGATTCAACGCCGCCGTCGAAGCCGTGCACACGGGCAAGCTCTACGTCAACGACGCGAACAGCGACGCGGCGCCGGCGGCAACCGTCGTCGCCCTGCGCTGCGGGTTCGCGCAGCAGGTAGGCGGCTGGCGCATCACCGAGGTGGCGCGCATCGACAACGCCTTGAACCGGAACTACGCCGGCTCGGTGATCGTTGCCGAGTCGAACGGTCGATACTTCGACCCGGCGTGGCCGCGCACCTGGCTGCTCGCGGTGGCTGCGCGCTACACGTTCGACTGACGCGAGCGGCGCGAGCGCGCCCTCAGCCGACGACGAGCCCGCCGAGCGCCACCAGCCCGAGACCGAGCGCGGCGAGCGCGTCGCCGGCGATGAGGCCGCCGCCGAACAGCGAAGTCGCGGTCATGTCCTGCGGCACCTCGATCGCGTCGCCCGGTGCCTTCGACCGCTTCTCGCTCCGTCGCGCGTGCGCGTCGACGAGGCCCGCGAAGACGCCGCCGCCGCCGAACCAGAGCGACGTGTGCAGGTTGACGAAGCCGCCGAACGACAGCGCATAGGGCGAGGGGAGGAGCACGGCGTCGAGGACGAAGTCGAGCGTCTTGCCGGAGCGCGTCTGCGCGACGTAGCGCTGGTACGCGGGCCACGCCCTGACGACCTTGCGCGAGAGCTCGATCGCCAGGCCGACGGCGACGCCGATCCAGATCGCCGTGCGCTGGTACGGCTTGTCGTCGGTCAGGCTGCGCAGCACGCCGACGAACTTGAAGGTCATCGCCGCGTTCCAGGCAGCCGGCTGCTGCTCGGCCGTCATCTTCGTCTGGTCGAGCAGAAGGACGGGGTATGCCGCCATGAAGAGCTTGGCGAAGGCGACGGCGAGCAGAGCGCCGACGAGGATGCCGGCGACCTGGTAGCGGAACTGCATGACCCGGTTGGTACCCAGGCGCCAGCCGGTCGAGCGATCCTGCTGCATGTCGCAGGCCACGCTCGTCGCGACGAGCAGCACCGTTCCGGCCATGAGGCCGACGGCGGGATCCTTCAGTCCCGCTGCGGCCATCAACACGACCGAGACGACGAAGGCCGAAGAGATCGGATTCGAGTCGCTGATGCCGACCGAGATGCCGTTGACGAGCGCGAAGACGAAGACGAGCGCGACGGCAAGGACGAGATAAGCGACCGGCTGCGCGAGCACGTAGTGCCCGGTCGCGACGATGCCGGCGCCCCAGAACGCCGTCCAGACGACGAGGCGCTGCGTGTGGACGCGACGCCAGCCGCCGATCGGCGCCGCATCCTCGACGACAGGTTCTGATGCCGAGCGAAAGCGCGCCCAGGCCTTGCGCATGATGTCGGCCAGGTCGACGATCGCTGCACCCATGATCGTTCCGAGCGCGATCAGGAACATGATCTTGCGCGGCGGGTCGCCCGCCGAGAGCCAGCCGATCGAGACGAAGTAAGGCGCCAGCAGGACGCTGATCACGCCGCCGGTGACGGCGGCCAGGCCGATGCGTGCGCCGACGACCATTCCCGCGCCGAAGGTCGAGGTCGACAGATCGATCGCGGCGAGCAGCGCGACCTTGGCCGAGGCGATGCCGCCGACGAAGCCCGAGGCGACGCCGCCGCCGAGCAGCCCGACCGAGCGACGCAGCAGCACCGGGTCGGTCAGGGCGCGCAGGATGTTGGCGACGGCCAGCCCCGAGGGAAAGGTCAGCCGCATGCGGTCGACGAGGATCGGCGTGTAGAGCATGCCGACGCCGGCGCCGAACATGCCGATCGTCAGCATGTAGAGGACGAGTTGCCAGGTCGGCGGCTGCGGCAGGCCCATCCACACCATCGCTTGGACGAGCACGCCCATCGCGCTCATTCCGGCGACCGACGCTGCCGCGGTCTGGATGTAGTTGGCGCCATGCTTGCCCTCGGCGCCGTATCCGTAGGTCACGGTCGAACCGAGCAGCCCCGCGAGCACCTGACCGCCGACGAAGAAGCCGATCGAGAAATTCATGTACGACGCAGTCACCCCGCCGAGCGGCCCCAGCACGAGGATGCCGAGGGCGAGCAGCAGCGCGTGATACTTCCAGGTGCCCGCCGGGGGCAGCCAGTGCCAGCGGGGCGCGGGCCCGGGTGCGGCGAGCGAATACACGGTCATGCGGGTCGCATCATGCCCTGCAATGCCCGGTTCCGGAAATGGGGTAGCGGCCGGCGGATACCGGTGCGCCCGCGCCCCGGTGGGCTACCGCCTTGATCTGGGTCAAGAGGGGCGCTCAAGTCGGCAGCGACTCTGCCGAAGACACGTTCTGAACCCGACGCGTTGAGACGGAAACCGCTGCCATGGAAACGCACCCGATTCACCAGCTCTTCTACGTCAGCCGCGCCGTCGGGCTCCAGGACGCCGCCAGCATTCACGACATCCTGCATGCGGCACGGCGAAACAACGCCCGCAGCGATGTGACCGGCTGTCTGCTTTTCTCGGGCCTGTACTTCGCCCAGGTGCTCGAAGGCGACCGTGACGTCGTCTGCGCCACCCTGGCTCGAATCGTGAAAGACGACCGGCACGCGGAAGTGCGCGTGTTGCTCGAGCGCGACGTCGGCCTGCGCGAGTACGAGCAGTGGTCGATGGGATACATGCACGACCTGACGCTGGAGGACGATGTCCGGGGAACGATACTGTCCCGCGGTCAATCGATCGAGGGACTGAGCAAGCTCATGGCGCGCATGCGAACCGACGCCGTCGTCGGTGCCTTGTAGGTCGCCCGACCGGCACGAAGACGAAGAAGCCCGCACGAGGCGGGCTTCACTGTCGTCTTCTCGGGTATTCGGTGGTTGCGAGGGCAGGATTTGAACCTGCGACCTTTGGGTTATGAGCCCAACGAGCTACCAGACTGCTCCACCTCGCGACTGAGCCTGAAAGTATAACAGCCAGTATCGCAAGGACCCTCAGAGCCCCGCGCTGCGCAGGGTCTCGAGAAAGCGTTCGCTGTTCTGGAAGCCGACGAGGCGGGCCGCGCCGATCTCCTTGCCGCCGGCGTCGAAGAAGATCGTCGCCGGCGGCCCGAAGAGGTGAAAGCGCCGCAGCAGGGCCCGGTCTTGCCCCGAGTTGGCGGTGACGTCGGCGCGCAGCAGCACGGCGCCGCCCAGGTGCTGCTGCACCGTTGCGTCGCTGAAGGTGAAGCGCTCCATTTCCTTGCACGAGACACACCAGTCGGCGTAGAAGTCGAGCATCACCGGGCGGCCCGCGCTGCGCACGACGGCATCGAGCTCTTCGACGCTTCGTACCGGCGCGAACTGCGGCACGCCGGAGGTCGCGCCGAGGTCGTTGCGCGAGGTGAAGCGCGCCAGCGGCTGCAGCGGATCGGTGCCGCCCGCCGCGGCGCCGACGAGCTCGAGGACACCGACGAGGGCGAACAGCGCGGCGACTACGAGGCGCCAGGCGCGTCGTGGCGTGAGGGCCGAAGGCGCAGTGCCGGCGGCCGCGAGGCGCGCATCGTCGGCCGCCGTCGCGACGCGGCCGCGCGTATACACGATCGCCGCCGTGCCGAGGGCGAGCGCGCCCCACAGGGCGAGCGAGAGCGGCCGTGCGATGACCGGCTGGACCGTCCACAAGGCAACGCCGAGAAGCAGCACGCCGAACACGGCCTTGACCTCGACCATCCAGGCGCCGGCGCGCGGCAGCAGCGCGCCCGCCGACGCGCCGATCAGCAGCAGCGGAACGCTCATCCCGGCGGCGAGCGAGAACAGCGCCGTGCCACCGAGCCAGACATCGCGCGTCTGGCTCAGGTAGAGCATGGCACCGGCGAGCGGCGCGGCAACACAGGGGCTGACGATCAACGCCGAGACGCCGCCCATCGCGCAGACGCCGGCGACGCCGCCTGCGGGAAGGCGTTGTGCGGCCGAAGTGAAGCGGCCGGCGAGCGCCTGCGGAAGCTGCAGCTCGTAGAGGCCGAACATCGACAGCGACAGGGCGACGAGGCCGAGCGCGAAGGCGCCGAGCACCCACGGGTTCTGCAGCGCCGCGGCGAGCCCCTCGCCGGCCAGGCCGGCAGCGACGCCGAGCGCCGTGTAGACGATGGCCATGCCGAACGAATACGAGGCGGCCAGCGTGAAGCCGCGGCCGCGCGACACCGGCGCCGCGCCTTGCGACGGCGTCGCGCCGCCCTTGCCGGGAACGCCGGCGAGTGCCGCGCCGCCGCCATAACCGCCGTCGCCGACGATGATCGAAGAGACGATCGGCAGCATCGGCAGAACGCAGGGCGTCAGCGACAGCAGGATGCCGGCGAGGAAGAACGCGCCGACGATCGGCCAGAAGGCGCCGCCGCGAAGCACGGACTCGATCGCGCCGCTTTCGCTGACGAGCATCCCCGGCTTGCCGTTCGCAGCGCCGGCGCGAAGGCTCGCTGCCGCGGCGCCGATCGGCGCCGCACCGGTGTCGGCGACGGCGGCCGGCACGACGGTGCCGTTGCCGCCGAAGCCGGCGAGCCTGACGGTCGCCGCGCTTTCCATCGGCGGATAGCACAGGCCCGCGTCGGCGCAGCCCTGGCTCGTCGTGACGAAGCGGAACTCGGCGGCCGCGCTTGCGACCGGCACGGCGATCTTGAGCGTGTCGCGATAGGTCTCGACGTTCTTCTGGAAGGTCTGGTCGAACTTGACCTTGCCGGCAGGGATCGCCGCCGGGCCCAGGGTGGCGCCGGTCGCGGCGAAGCGGAACTGCTCGCGGTAGAGGTAGTAGCCCGGTGCGATGTCGAAAGTGACCTCGATCGTCTTCGCGTCGAGCGGTCGGGCCGAGAACTGGAACGCCTTTTCCGGCTCGAGGAAGTCGTCGTCCGCGGCGAGCGCCGAGCACCAGGCGCCCCAACCCGCGAGCGCGACGAGCGCGAGCCCGAGCGCGTGCGCCGACCGGCGACCGATCCGGGTCCAACACCTGGCCAGGAGGCGCACGAACGAGGCGATCGAATGCATGGGAGCTTGGTCGGCGGCGGCGTGAGCGGCTTACCGGGCGGCGACTAGCCGAAGAAGCGGCGCCGGGTCAACACCAGAGCCAGATAGTAGCCGCAAGCCGCGTACGCCGTGAGGATCAGGAACGGTCGAAGCGGATCGACGGGCCACGTTCCGAGAACGAGTGGACGAACCAGATCGACGGCGGCCTTCAAGGGCAGCACTTCTGCAACCACTTGCAACCAGTGCGGCATCTGGGTGATCGGGAAATAGACGCCCGAGAGAAAGGTCATCGGCGTGATGACGAGAGTGAAGTAGTAGGTGAAGAAGTCGTAGCCCTTGGCGACCGCATTGAAGACGAGTCCGAGCGAGGCGAAGGTGACGCCGGCCAGGCCGAGCACCGGCAGCGCGAGGAGCATCATCGGCGCCCGGCTGATGCCGAGCAGGAAGATGACGACCAGGATCGCGGCGCAGGAAAAGAGCGCCTTGATCGCCGCCCACAGCATCTCGGCAAAGACGATGTCGTCGAGCGCGACCGGCGCATTGAGGATCGAGTCCCAGGTCTTTTGCACCGCCATGCGCGAGTACGCCGAGTAGAGCGCCTCGAAGGTCGCGGCGAGCGCCGCGCTCACGGCGATGCTGCCTGATGCCAGGTACTGGATGTACGGCATGCCGTCGATCTGGCCGATCAGCGAGCCGACGCCGTAGCCGAAGGCGACGAGCGTGATCAGCGGCTCGGCGATGTTGCCGAGGACGCTGGGGCCGGCGAGCTTCTTCCAGACCAGGAGGTTGCGCATCACGACCGGCCAGAAGCTCGGCGTGAGACGCGGGGTGGCATAGAAGGAGACGAGCATCGATACGGGCGCCGTCATGCGTCGTCGCGGATCTGCCGGCCGGTGAGCTTCAGGAACAGGTCTTCGAGATTGGCCGGCCGATGCAGATAGCGCACGCTGTGGTCGTCGGCGAGCGCGTCGAGCAGCGGCTTGGCGTTGCGCAGGTAGAAGAAGACCGTCTCGCCGCTCGTCTCGACGCGCTCGGCGAGAGCGACGTGGGCGCGCCCGGCCGCCGCGGCGCCTTCACCGTAGACCTCGACGACGTCGGTCTCGAGATGAGCGGCGATCAGCCCGCGCGGCGTTCCTTCGGCGATCTTCCTGCCATGGTCCAGGACGATCAGGCGATCGCACAAGCGCTCGGCTTCGTCCATGAAATGCGTCGTCAGCAGGATCGCCTTGCCCTGGTGCAGCAGGTTCTGCAGCCGCTCCCACATCAGATGCCGTGCCTGCGGGTCGAGCCCGGTCGTCGGCTCGTCGAGGATGAGCAGGTCCGGGTCGTTGATGAGGGCGCGGCCGAGCGACAGGCGCCGCTTCATGCCGCCCGAGAGCTCGCCCGGCTTCGCGCCCGCCTTCGACTGCAGCGCCGCGAACTCGAGCAGCTTCGGGACGCGCGCTTCGATGGTCGCGCGCGGCAGGCCGAAGTAAGCGCCGTAGACACGCAGGTTCTCGGCGCAGGTGAAGTCGGGGTCGAGGCTGTCGAACTGGGTGACGACGCCGATCCGCTTCTTCGCTTCGCGCACCTGCGCCGGCACGGGAAGGCCGAAGGCCTCGATCTCGCCGGCGTCGGGGCCCGTGAGGCCGAGGCAGACGCGGATCGTCGTCGTCTTGCCGGCGCCGTTCGGGCCGATCACGCCCAGACATTCGCCGGCCATGATCTCGAGCGAAAGATCATCGACGACCGTCGAGTTGCCGAACTTCTTCGTCAGGTGGGCGATGCGCAGCAGCGGCGCCGGCATGAACCTCGCCCGGCGATCAGGACGCGTCGGCTGCGCCTTCGGCCTCGACCGGCACCGGCCGGTCGACGAGCTCGACGAAGGCCATCGGCGCGTTGTCGCCGACGCGAAAACCCATCTTCAGGATCCGCGTGTAGCCGCCCGGGCGCGCCTGGTAGCGCGGCCCAAGCTCGGCGAACAGCTTGGTGACGATCGAGCGATCGCGCAGCCGGTCGAAGGCCAGGCGCCGGTTGGCGAGCGTCGGCTCCTTGGCCAGCGTGATGAGCGGCTCGACGACGCGGCGCAGCTCCTTGGCCTTCGGCAGCGTCGTCTTGATCGCTTCGTGCTGGAGCAGCGAGACGCACATGTTGCGCAGCATCGCCAGGCGATGCTCCGAAGTGCGATTGAGCTTTCTGAGCCCGTGTCCGTGACGCATGGTGCCTTCCTTTCCTTGTTGTAGACCGCCAGCCGTGTCAGGTACTGCCGGGTGCACCGAGTTGCCGTTCCGGCAACTCAATCCGATAACTGCGCTTGCGCCGTCTTTACCTCTTGTCTAGTCCTTGCGGCGGCCAGTTCTCCAGGCGCGCGCCGAGCGTGAGCCCGCGCGACGCCAGCACTTCCTTGATCTCGTTGAGCGACTTGCGGCCCAGGTTGGGCGTCTTCAGCAGCTCGGTCTCGGTGCGCTGGATCAGGTCGCCGATGTAGTAGATGTTCTCCGCCTTCAGGCAGTTCGCCGAGCGCACCGTGAGCTCGAGTTCGTCGACCGGGCGCAGCAGGATCGGATCGAATTGGGTGCTGCGCGTCGGAGTCGGATCAAAAATCTCGCCGACCTGGCCTTCGAGCTGTGCGAACACCGCGAGCTGCTCGACCAGGATCTTCGCCGACGAGCGGATCGCTTCTTCGGGCGTGATCGCGCCGTTCGTCGCGATTTCCATGACGAGCTTGTCGAGGTCGGTGCGCTGCTCGACGCGGGCACTCTCGACCGTGTAGCTGACGCGCGAGACCGGCGAGAACGAGGCGTCGAGGACGATCCTGCCGATCGACTTGGTCGGCTCATCGCCGTAGCGGCGCAGGTTGCCCGGGACGTAGCTGCGGCCCTTCTCGACCTTGATCTGCATGTCGAGCTTGCCGCCCGACGACAGGTGGGCGATCTCGTGCTCAGGGTTGATGATCTCAACGTCGTGCGGCGTCTGGATATCGCCGGCCACCACAGGGCCCTCGCCTTCCTTCCTCAGCACGAGCGTCACTTCATCGCGGTTGTGCAGGCGAAAGACGACGCCCTTCAGGTTCAGCATGATGTGGACGACGTCTTCCTGGACGCCGTCGATCGCCGAGTACTCGTGCAGCACGCCGGCGATCGTCACTTCGGTCGGCGCGTAGCCGACCATCGACGACAGCAACACGCGGCGCAACGCGTTGCCCAGAGTGTGGCCGTAGCCGCGCTCGAAAGGCTCGAGCGTGACCTTGGCCCGGTTGCCGCCGAGCGGCTCGACGTTGATGGCCTTGGGTTTCAGCAGATTCGTTTGCATTGAAGTCCTGTTCCTCTCAATACCCTCGGCTCGTTACACCGATAAGGCTGATGGAGACTGCGCCGGGCTTTTGGGAACTGCTCCGCTGCCGGCAGACGGAACAAAGAGAAAACCGATATGGGGTGGCGGCCGCAGCCCGGCACCCCGCTGTCCTCCTATCTCGAGTACAGCTCGACGATCAAGGCTTCCTTGATGTCGGCGCCGAACTCGTCGCGGTCGGGGGCCTTCTTGAAGATCCCCTCGAGCTTGGCGGAATCGACCTGGACCCAGTTCGCCAGGCCCTGCCCTTCGGCAAGCTTCATCGCATCGGTGACCCGAAGCTGCTGGCGCTGCTTCTCGCGAACTCCGACCTTGTCGCCCGCCTGCACCGAATACGAAGCGATGTTGACAACCTCGCCGTTCACCGTGATGGCGCGGTGCGAGACGAGCTGGCGCGCTTCGGCGCGCGTCGAGCCGAAGCCCATGCGGTAGACGACGTTGTCGAGCCGCGACTCGAGCAGCGAGAGCAGGTTCGCTCCGGTGTTGCCCTTCCTGCGCTCGGCCTCCTCGAAGTAGCGGCGGAACTGCCGCTCGAGGATGCCGTACATGCGCTTGACCTTCTGCTTCTCGCGCAGCTGCAGGCCGAAGTCGGACGTGCGGGTTCCCGAGGTGCGTCCGTGCTGGCCGGGCTTGGAATCGAATTTCGCCTTGTCGCCGATCGGCCGCCGCGCGCTCTTGAGAAAGAGGTCGGTCGCCTCGCGACGGGAGAGCTTGGCCTTGGGGCCGAGGTAACGTGCCACGTGATGTCCTTGGTATCTGCTGACGCGGCCCGGTCAGGGCCCGCGCGAGTCTGGCGAGTGTTGTTCTTGGGCGCTCAGACGGTGGTCTTGACTCTCTCTCCCGCGTGCGGGAGAGAGCTGGGGTGAGGGTCTCCTTAGATCCGGCGCCGCTTTTGCGGCCGGCAGCCGTTGTGCGGCACCGGCGTCACGTCGGAAATCGAATTGATGCGGATGCCGAGCGAGGCCAGCGCCCGCACCGACGATTCGCGCCCGGGGCCGGGGCCCTTGATGCGCACGTCGAGCGTCTTGATGCCCTGGTCCTGCGCCGCGCGTCCGGCCGTTTCGGCCGCGACCTGGGCCGCGAACGGCGTCGACTTGCGCGAGCCCTTGAAGCCCTGCCCGCCGCTCGACGCCCAGGCCAGCGCGCTGCCCTGGCGGTCGGTGATGGTGATGATGGTGTTGTTGAAGGACGCGTGCACATGCGCAATCGCATCGAGCACGTTCTTGCGAACCTTCTTGCGCACGCGTTGGGCGGCGGTACTGACGGGCGGTTTAGCCATGCTGCTGACCTTTGGGTGTCACTGTCTGTGCGGGATCGGCGTGTATCACTTCTTGACGAGCGCGCCGCTTTTGCGCGGGCCCTTGCGGGTGCGCGCGTTGGTCTTCGTGCGCTGGCCGCGGACCGGC
>DATMGW010000324.1:0-4416 GCA_035555295.1 Caldimonas sp. | reverse complement strand
TTCTCCCTCGTCTGGCTGCTGCCGGCGGTGGCCATTGCGGTCGGCGCGTCGCTCCTCATCCGCACCGTCTTCCTGGTCGGCCCGAGGATAGAGATCGAGTTCGCTTCGGCCGATGGCGTCGAGGCCGGCAAGACCGACGTCCGCTACAAGGAAGTCGTCATCGGCAAGGTCTATTCGGTCTCGCTGCGCGGCGACGCCAAGCGCGTCGTTGTCGGCGTGCAACTGGACCGGGCGGCCGCCGGGATCGCCGTCGAGGACACGGCGTTCTGGGTCGTTCGCCCGCGCATCGGCATCGGCGGAGTGAGCGGCCTCGGCACGCTGCTTTCGGGCGCCTACATCGCCGCCGATGCGGGCGCGTCGACGCAATCGCGATCGCAGTTCAAGGGCCTCGAAGCGCCGCCCCTGGTCCTGCGCGGCGAGCCCGGCTCGATCTATGTCCTTCGCTCCGAGGACCTCGGCTCGCTCGAGGTGGGCTCGCCCGTCTTCCATCGCCGGACGCGCGTCGGACGCGTCGTCGCATACACGCTCGAGATCGACCGCGACGAGCTCTCGATCAAGGTCTTCATCGAGGCGCCGTACCAGAGGCTCGTCACGACGGCAACGCGCTTCTGGAACGCCAGCGGGATCGACCTGACGCTCAACGCCAGCGGCCTGACCCTCAACACGCAGACGCTCGCTTCGATCCTTAGCGGCGGCGTCGCCTTCGAATCGGCGCCCGGCGGCGGCCCGGCCCTGCCGGCGCCCGAGAACGCCATTTTCACCCTGCACGGCGACCGGCGCGCTGCGCTGGCGCCCCCCGACGGGCCGCCGGTGCACGTGCGCATGGTCTTCGAGCAATCGGTGCGCGGCCTGTCCAATGGCGCAGCGATCGACCTGCTCGGCATCGACATCGGCCATGTCACGTCGATCGCGCTGCAGTACGACGCTGCCCGGCACCGCTTTCCGGTCGAGGTCTTCGCCGACATCTATCCGCTGCGGCTCGGCCCGGTGCACGCGGCGCTGCTGCGCGCCGCCGCGCCCGGCGACGGGAGCGCGACGGAGGCCGCCGTGCTGCAGCAACTCGTCGACAACGGCCTGCGTGCGCAACTGCGCACCGGCAACCTGCTCACCGGCCAGCTCTATGTCGGGCTCGATTTCGTCGCCAAGCAACCGGCGCGCACGATGCGGATCGGCGCTGACGGAACGCTGACGCTGCCGACCGTTCCCGGCACGCTCAGCGAGATCCAGCCGCAGATCGCCGAGATCGTCGCGAAGGTCAGCAAGATTCCGTTCGACGAGATCGGCAAGGATTTGCGCACGACGCTGTCCCACGCCAGTGCCGCGATCAGCCAGCTCACCCCCGAGGCGCAGAAGGCGCTCGCTGAGGTGCGAAAGACGCTCGACAAGGCGCAGGCTTCGCTCGACAGCCTCGACCGCAACGTCACCGATCCGAACGCGCCGGTGCAGCACAACGTCGAGGAGACGATGCTCGAGTTGCAGCGAGCCGCCCGGTCGCTGCGCGTGCTGTCCGACTATCTGCAGCAGCATCCCGAGGCTATCCTGCGCGGCAAGCCGGCCGACCCGCCGGTGCCGCAACGCTGACGGACGACGACCATGGATCGCTCTCTTCGTCGATGGAATGGAGGCGCTTGCAGTGTCGTGTGCGCGGTCGCGCTCGCGGCGTGCGCGTCGGCGGGGCCGCCTGTGCGCCTGCATACGCTGATGCCGGCGGAGATCGTGCCGCACGGCAACTCCGGCCCGGCCGGTGCCGCGCCGATCGCCATCGTTCTCGAGCCGCTGCGCCTGCCGGTGCAGGTCGATCTGGCGCAGTGGCTCGTCCGCCTGCCCGACGACTCGGTGGCGCTGCTCGAGCAGGAGCGCTGGGCGAGCCCGTTGCGCGACGAGATGCGCCAGGCGCTCCTCGAGGAGCTCGATGCGCGCGGCGTCGTCGAGGCGCGGGGCGGCGTCGCGGCGCGGCCGCCGCGGGTCGGCATCGACGTGCGCCGCTTCGAGTCGCTTCCTGGTCGCGAAGCGCGCATCGAAGGCACCTGGACGATCCAGCCGGGACGCCCCGGCGTCGAAGCCGTACGCTGCGAGTGGCTGCTGCGCGAAGCCGCCGCACCGGGGATGCCGGCTCTTGCGGCAGCGCACCGGCGCGCCGTCGTGCGCCTGGCCGACGCGATCGGCGACGGCGTCGCCGCCTCGATCCGCGGCGCTCCGGTGCCGTGCCCGCCGCCCGACTCGCGCTGAGCCGCTCCGGTTCGACCCTGCGCCCGGACGAACGACCGCCCGGCATCTTTCGACCCGGGCGGAAGTCGGCTGCGCCGGCGCGGTGCGCCGGCTATCGATCGGTTATGGGCGAACAGCGATCTCGTTCTTCACCTGCTTCACGCCCTTGACCTTCAGGGCGATCCTCTCGGCTGTTTCCTTCTCGAGCGAGTTCTTGGCGAAACCCGAAAGCATCACGGTGCCGTTCAGCGTCTCGACCTTGATGGCCGCGGCGTCGACGTTCTTGTCCTCGACCATTTCGGACTTGATCTTGGTCGTGATCGTTGCGTCGTCGATGTAGGCGCCGGTCGTTTCCTGGCCGCGCGAGACGGCGCAGCCCGAGGTGATGATCAATGCCGCGACTGCGGCGAGGGTGGCGAGCGTGGTGCGTAGTTTCATGATGTCCTCCTGGGGTGTGATCGAATGGGCGGTGCCTCCCACAGCCTCACCGCCGCAGGCCGCAAAGCTTCAACTGTCTGTGAGCCAGTCGCTCAGCTCGTCGGCGTGTTCCTGTTCCTGGCCGAGGATCGATTCGAGGATGCGCCGCGTCGTCGAATCCTTGTCGCCGATCAGAGCGATCATCTGGCTGTAGGCCTCGATGGCGACGCGCTCGGCGACGAGATTGGCGCGGATCATCGCTTGCAGGTCGGCCGATTCGTCGTAGTCGGCGTGGCTGCGCTCGGCCAGCGTCGTCGGCTGGAAGTCGGGCTTGCCGCCGAGCTGGACGATACGCTCGGCGATCATGTCGGCGTGCGCCGTCTCCTCGTTGGCGTGGACGAGGAACTCCTCGGCGATCTTCGGCGAGGCGACACCCTTGGCGGTGAAGTGGTGGCGCTTGTAGCGCAGCGTGCAGACGATCTCGGTCGCCAGCGCATCGTTGAGGAGCTGGATGATGTCCTCGCGCCAAGGACCGTAGCTCGGCGTCACGGCCCCCTTTTCGAGGCTGCGCTTGGCCGCCTCGAGTGCGTCATTGTCGAGGCGCAGGCGGGTGTTGGTGGAAGGCTTGTTCATGACGGCACCCATAGCGTTAGCGACCCAAGACCGCTTTCGCGCCGAGCAGCGCGAACAGCAGGACGGCGACGAAGAGGACCAGGAAGACGACGAAAAGAATCTTGGCGATGCCGGCGGCGCCGGCGGCGATGCCGGTGAAGCCGAGCATGCCGGCGACGAGCGCGATGACCGCGAAGATGAGGGCCCACTTGAGCATGCTGGTCTCCTTGTCGGGCATGCTTCGCTAAGAACGCAAGCACTGCCGGTGTTTCGATGCCTCACTGTAGGCAGCTCGCCGCCCGTGCCCCATCGGAGCGCCGCGTGTCGGCCTGTAGGAGAGGGCCGGGGGCGAAGGCGTCAGCCCGCCTGCATGAGGGGCGGGCGGGCGGGCTCGATGTCCGCGGCGTCGGCGGCCGCCAGCAGGACGAGGCAGCACGCGCCGGGCGTGAGCGTCGACCAGCGCAGCCGCTCGCCCGGCCGCAGCAGCGTCGCCGAGTACGCCGCCGCCTGCTCGACTGGCGGCGCCTCGCCGGCGCGCGCGAAGATCACGCGCAGCTTCCGGTCGCCGCGCGTCAGGACGATCTGCGCGTCGTTCCACGCCGCCGGCAAGCGTGGCCGGAACTCGATCTCGTCGCCGTGCTGGGCGAAGCCGAAGATCGATTCAAGCGCGGCCCGGTGCATCCACGCCGCCGAGCCCGTGTACCAGCTCCAGCCGCCTCGCCCGACCCAGGGCGAGGCGCTGTAAACGTCGCCGGCCATGACGTAGGGCTCGATCTCGTAGGCGGGCCCGCGAGCCGGGTGGCGCGAACGATGCGCCGGGCTCAGGTAGCCGAAGTAGCGATAGGCGGAATCGCCGTTACCGAGTTGCGCCTGCGCCATCAGCGCCCAGACGCCGGCGTGCGAATACTGGCCGCCGTTTTCGCGCACGCCCGGCGGATAGGCCTGGATGTAGCCGGCGCTCGGCTGCGCGTCGCGTAGCGGCGGATCGAGGAGCCTGAGGAGACCGGCCTCGTCGTCGACGAGATGCTCTTCGACGGCGTCCATCGCGGCTCGCGCGCGCGTCTCGGGAGCGGCGCGCGATAGCACGGCCCAGGCCTGCGCGATCAGGTCGATGCGGCATTCGTCGTTGCCGCTCGACCCGAGCGGCGAGCCGTCGTCGAAGTAGGCGCGCCGGTACCA
>DATMGW010000323.1:0-3832 GCA_035555295.1 Caldimonas sp. | reverse complement strand
CGCAGCCGACGCGCGGGTTCGGTTCGGAGAGACCGATCGAATGCTCGGCCAGCGCCAGGGCTTCGCGCATCGGTGCGGCGAAGGCGTGGTCGGCGGCCAGGGATTCGGGCAGGTCCTGCATCGGGCGCTTCGTGGTCTTGGTTCAGGGCTGATGTTGCACCGTGCCGAGTCCGGCGCTCAGCATGCCGCCGTCCAGCACGCCAGGGCACGCCTGGTCGCCGCGCACGACAAGGAAATTCTGCGCCGGCAGCGCGCCTGCGACGTCGACGTAACTGGGCGGATGCTCGATGTTCGCATCGATCGCGCCACTTCCGTCGCGATCGCTAGCGTAGCGGCAGACGCGGCGATCGCCGCCGCCCGTGCCGATCCGTGCAGCGGATCGAACAGGATCGATGGGACGTTCGCTTGCACGCTGACGCGATCGGCGGCGTCTAGGACGACGGTCTTGATCTCGGCAGCACCGCCTGTGCAGAGCGCGGGCCCGCTCGCGCTGCAGTTGCACTGCGCAGCCGCGCCGGTGTGCACGACCCAGCAGCTCAGTCCGGCGGTGTTGTGAAAGTTGAGGCGGATCGGCCGATTTCGCGCGACGGCCTCGCAGCGAACGAACTGGACGTCGGCGGCGAGCGCAGTCGCCGCCGCGTCGAGGCGCCGGCCGTCGATGAAGGCGGCCAGGCTCGGCGCCGCCATCGCTGCGACGATTGCCGTCACGGCGACGACGATCGTCGCCTCGACCAGCGTGAGGCCGCGTTGCGAGTGCCGGGGCGCGTTTCGTTCGTGCTTCGTGTCCATGCGAAGCACTGTAGAAACGCGTGACCTTTTTCGCGATCCCGTGCACTGGGGAATTGCGGGGGTAACGAAGCGGGGCGCTCGTTCGGGGGTGCGCGCCTCAGCGGCGTAGCCGCATCAGATGTCGCGGATCAACTGGCGGAATTCGTCGACGTCCTCGAAGCTGCGGTACACCGAGGCGAAGCGCACGTAAGCGACCTTGTCGATCCGCTTGAGCTCGCGCATCACGTACTCGCCGACCTTCGACGAGAGCACTTCCCTCGCGCCGCTATTGAGCAGCTTGTCCTGGATGCGCTCCATGGCCGCGTCGATTTGCTCGACGCTGACCGGGCGCTTGCGCAAGGCCAGCGTCATCGACGCGCGAACCTTGGCCGGATCGAACTCGGCACGGGTTCCGTCTTTCTTCACGACCGAGGGCAGCGCGATCTCGGCGTGCTCGTAGGTCGTGAAGCGCTTGTCGCAGCTCTGGCAGCGGCGCCGCCGGCGCACGACGTCGCCTTCGTCGGAGTCGCGCGTCTCGACGACTTGCGTGTCTTCGTGGCTGCAGAACGGGCAGCGCATGGCCCCGGGGCCTAGCGGTAGACGGGGAAGTCGCGCGTCAGAGTCGCGACCTTGGTGCGAACGGCGGCCAGGTTCGCTTCGTCGTTCGGGGCGTCGAGCACGTCGGCGATGAGGTTGGCCGTCTGCCGCGCCTCGCCCGCGCCGAACCCGCGCGTCGTCAGCGCCGGCGTGCCCAGGCGGATGCCGCTCGTCACCATCGGCTTTTGCGGATCGTTCGGGATGCCGTTCTTGTTGCACGTCATGTGCGCGGCGTGCAGGACCGTCTCGGCCTCCTTTCCGGTCAGCTTCTTGGGCCGCAGGTCGACCAGCATCAGGTGGCTTTCGGTGCGGCCGCTGACGATCCGTAGGCCCCGCTCGGTCAGCGTGTCGGCCAGGACGATCGCGTTCCTCGCCACCTGCTGCTGATAGGCCTTGAACTCGGGCGCCAGCGCTTCCTTGAAGGCGACCGCCTTGGCGGCGATCACGTGCATCAGGGGCCCTCCCTGCAGGCCGGGAAAGACGGCGCTGTTGATCTTCTTCGCGATGCCCTCGTCGTTCATGAGGACGATGCCGCCGCGGGGCCCGCGCAGGCTCTTGTGCGTCGTCGAGGTCACGACGTCGGCGTGGGGCACCGGGTTCGGATACAGGCCCGCGACGACGAGCCCCGCGTAGTGCGCGATGTCGACCATGAAGTACGCGCCGACGTCCTTGGCGACCTGGGCGAAGCGGGCGAAGTCGATCTTCAGGCTGTACGCCGACGCGCCGGCGATGATCAACTTCGGTCGGGCCTCGTGGGCGAGCCGCTCCATCGCGTCGTAGTCGATCTCTTCGGCCGGCGTCAGGCCGTAGCTCACGACCTTGAACCACTTGCCGCTCATGTTCAGCGCCATGCCGTGCGTCAGATGGCCGCCTTCGGCGAGGCTCATTCCCATGACGGTGTCGCCCGGCTGGAGCAGCCCGAAGAAGACCGCCTGGTTGGCTTGCGAGCCGGAATGGGGCTGCACGTTCGCGTACGCCGCATCGAAGAGCAGCTTGACGCGGTCGATGGCGAGCTGCTCGGCCATGTCGACGAACTCGCAGCCGCCGTAGTAACGCTTGCCCGGGTAGCCCTCGGCGTACTTGTTGGTGAGCTGGCTGCCTTGCGCCGCCATCACCGCCGGCGACGCGTAGTTCTCCGAGGCGATCAGCTCGATGTGCTCTTCCTGGCGCCGGTTCTCCCGCTCGACGATCGAGGCGATTTCGGGGTCGGTATCGGCAAGAGAGGAGGGGCTGCGATGAAACATGGTCGGCTCCTTCAGCAAGGCTGGCGCGCCCGCGCGAACGCAAGCAGGCTGGCCCAGGCGAACGGCTCGACCGGCAACCGCCGCGCGACTGCCGACCGCGCTCCCCGGTGGTCGTCCACCTCGGGCCCTGAAGGCAGGGCCGAATCGCCAGTCGCGCGGCGATTCAAGTGTAGCGGACCGAGCCTCGCGCTCAGTGCAGGAGCGCGATCTTCTCGGGAAGCATCCCCGGCTCGGCGGCGGGGCGTGCGGCCGGCTCGGCGGCCGTCGGCGTCGCGGCAGCCGGCATCGCAGGCGCCAGGTCGCGGTCGGTCGCTTCGACGACGGTCGTCGCCGGCCGGCGCGCCGGCAAGGGCAGGGGCTTCATCCCGGCAAGCTGGCGCAGGATGTTCTGCTCGACCAGCACCTTGGTCGCGTAGCCACCGTCGTCACTGTTCGCCGCGCCGACGTAGAAGCGCAGCCCGGCTTCGACGCTGCCGGCGCGCGCGATGCACTCCTTCAGTACCTGGACGCCTACCCGCAGGTTGGTGACCGGGTCGAAGGCGGCATGGCTGCCTCCGAAGGCTTCGTACTTGTCGTCGTGGACCTTCGTCATCACCTGCATCAGCCCCTGGGCACCGACCGGACTCTGGGCGAAGGGGTTGAAGCTCGATTCGACAGCCATCACGGCCAGGATGAGCGTCGGGTCGAGTCGCGTGATTTCGCCGACGTGCCAGGCTTCCTGGACCAGGCGGCTCACCGGCTCCGGAGCGACGTGGTAGCGCCGCGACAGCCACCCGGCGACGGCGGCCTGGGTCCGGCTCAGGTCCTTCGGATCGGACGCGGTCGCCCGGGCGATCGCGTCGGGCTCGCTCAGGTCGACCTCGTCGGCGACCGGCGAGGCTTGCGTCCGCGCATCCTGGCGTGCCTGCAACCAGCTCAGTGCTTCCGCCTCGAGGGCGTGGCGAACATCGGCGTGCCCGCCCGCGAACAGCACGAGGCCGATGACGCCCAGGCCGAGGAGAGCGAGCGAGTTGTGACTAACTTCGAGCAGGCCGTGGCCGACGTCGCGAAGAAAGACAGAACCCGGACCCAGCGTCGCCTTCCGCGCGGATCGGGCCAGCGATCTGAAGCGATCGAGCTTCTTCATCCATACCTCCCTGCCGGCGGCGCTTCGGGACGGCCGACGAAACGGTCGGGCACCTCGGAGCGGGACGGCGATAATTTCCGCCAAAGGCGGGCGAGAC
>DATMGW010000322.1:0-7274 GCA_035555295.1 Caldimonas sp. | reverse complement strand
GCGGCGTCGCGAGCGGTTCACGGCAGCCAGCCCGCCAGCCACGGCCAGAGGTAGTGATCGACGATGAGCGCGGCGAACAGCAGCGACAGGTGCACGATCGAGAAGCGAAAGGTCTTGCGCGCCAGGGCGTCGGAATAGCTTCGCCAGAGGCGCCATGCGTAGCCGCAGAACATGCAGCCGAGAACGATCGCCGCCGCGAGGTAGATCGGCCCGCTCATTCCGGCGACGAAGGGCAGCAGCGTGGCCGCGAAGAGGACGAGGGTGTAGAGGAAGACGTGCAGCCGCGTGAACTCGGGGCCGTGCGTCACCGGCAGCATCGGCAGGCCGGCGCGCCGGTAGTCCTCGGCACGGTACAGGGCGAGCGACCAGAAATGCGGCGGTGTCCAGAGGAAGATGATGAGGCAAAGGATCAGCGCTTCGGGACCGACTTCGCCGCGGATCGCCGCCCAGCCGAGCACCGGCGGCATCGCTCCCGAAGCGCCGCCGATGACGATGTTCTGCGGCGTCATCGGCTTGAGCAGCACGGTGTAGACGACGGCGTAGCCGACGAACGTGGCGAAGGTCAGCCACATCGTCAGCGGGTTGACGGCGAACCACAGGATCGCGCTGCCGCTCACGCACAGCAGCATCGAGAAGAGCAGCGCCTGCCGACTCGTGAGCTCGCCGGTCGCGGTCGGCCGCCGTGCGGTGCGCGCCATCCGCGAATCGATGCGCTGCTCGACCAGGCAGTTGAATGCTGCGGCGGCTGCCGCCACGAGCCAGATTCCGGCGACGGCGGCCAGCGCCAGGCGCCATTCGGGCAGCTCGGGAGTCGCCAGCAGCATGCCGATCGCCGCGCAGAAGACGATCAGCTGGACGACGCGCGGCTTCGTCAGCGCGTAGAACTGGCGCGCCTTCGACGGCAGCGAGCTGTGCGGCGCCGCGGGAACGAGGGTGTCGGAGCGTGCGGACAAGGCGAAGATTCTACGAAGCCAGGTGCCGACGGGCGGTCGGCCACGCGGCGATTGACTGCCGGGGAGACCCGCTCGAACGAGCCAGCAGGATCGTCAGCACGACGACGAGCGCAGCACTGCCGGCCGTGTGCGCGACGGCAAGGACGAGCGGCCAGCCGAGCAGCACGTTGCCGAGGCCGCTCAGCGCTTGCCACAGAGCGATCCCGGCCAGCGCCCAGCCCCACGGCCGCGCCGCGACAGGGCCGCCCGACGCCAAGAGTCGCCAGGCCAGCAACGCGATCGCCGCAAGGACGACCATGGCGCCGAGGCGATGCGCGACATGAATCGCGGTCAACGCGGCAAAGGGCAGGAAGGCGCCGTCGCCGGTGCCGCCGAGCGGGCGGAGCAGGACGAATCCGGCGGCGAAATCCATGTCCGGCCACCACGCGCCCTGGCAGGTCGGCAGCTCCCGGCAGGCGAGCACGGCGTAGTTGGTACTGACCCATCCGCCGAGCGCGATCTGCACGAGCGCAAGCACTGCGACGGCGGCGACCCCGAAGCGAAGTGTCGGCGAGAGCGGCAGCGGCCTCGGCTCGTACGCCTCGGCCTGGATCGCGAGCAGGGCGAGCAGGCCCAGGCCGCCGAGCAGATGCAGGGTGACGATGGCGGGATAGAGACTCATGGTCACCGTCAGCGCGCCGAATGCGCCCTGGGCGATGATCCACAGCACCGTGGCGATCGCCCACACCGGAGTAGCGCGAACGCGCTTTCGGCGCGACTCTACGACGGCGATTGCGGCCAAGACGACGACGAGCACGCCGATCGCCGTCGCCGAATAGCGATGCGCCATCTCGATCCATGCCTTCGTGTGCGTCACCGCGCCGGTCGGCACCGCCGCCTCGGCAGACGCAATCGGCTCGCGGGCGCCGACGGGGCTGGCCTGCCCGTAGCAGCCTGGCCAATCGGGGCAGCCGAGTCCGGAATCCGAAAGGCGCGTGAAGGCGCCGAACAGGACCAGATCGAAGCTGAGAAAGAGGGTCATGAGCGCCAGCGCGCGCAAGCGGGCTGCCGGCGACGCACCGCGGCGCTTGAACCAGAACCAGACGAGTGGCCCGAGCGCAAGTGCCAGGCCGACGGCGATGACTCCGGCGACCGGCGCCAGGTCGTAGGCGGGAACGACCGGGTTCATCGCCCGGGCCGATCCCAGCTGGCCGAGGCGCGCAGCAGCTTGTCGAGGTCGCGCTTGAGGCGCGCCGGGTCGGCGTCGGGAGGTACCCGCATCATCCAGTCGCCGCGCGGATCGACGATGTAGAGATGGTCCTCGAGCGCGTGCTGAGGCGCCGGCTGCAGCCACGCCGCGAGCCCCGCCGGCTCGACGCGCAGCACCGTGGTCGGCGCGAACGGGGCGGGCGCACCGGCCGATGCGGCGAGGCCGATCGCGCGCAGCGTCTGCGCGCGAGGCTCGGCGCCATCGTCGATGAGCCAGAGCTTGTCGACGCGATCCTTCTCGCCGCCGAGCGCTTCGTGTAGCTGGCGCTGCAGCCAGAGGTGCCGTTCGCACCGCGCGTCGCAGGCACCGCCCGAGACGACGACGAGCAGCCACTGCCCGCGCAGGCCGGGCGGCGAAACGGGCGCGCCACGCAAGTCCATGAGCGGCAATGCCGCGGGCAGCGGACGCGGCGGCACGATCAGCTCGCTGTAGTTGCTGCGCGCCTGCGGACGCACGCCGAAGTAGGCGAGATACGACGCGACGACGGGCGCGGCGCAGACGAGCAGCACGACGAGCATCTGCAGGCGCCCGCGTCTCGTGCGCGCCGGATCGCGCGCCAGCGCGTCCGGCGAAGGCAGCGAGTGGACGCTGAAGCTGAGCAGCGCGCCGCCCTCAGGAGCGACGGCGTTGGCGGGGACGGACGATTCGAAACCAGACATAGAGGAAAGCGATCATCGTTCCGATGGCGAACCACTGGAACGCGTATCCGTAGTGCATCTGCACGCCGGTCGCCGGAGGCGCCCAGTGCCGTGCCAGGCCGTCGCGCGAATTCGCCGGCGTCGCGCTTTCCAGGACCGCGAGGGGCAGCAAGGCGAGGCCGGTCTCGCGCGCGAACGATGCGGGATCGACATTTTGCCGGATCGCTCCGCTGGCGGCGGCGGAGAACTCGAAGAGCCGCGGCGGCGCCAGCGCCAGCGTTCCCTCGACCTCGACGTGCCCGCCGGGCGTCTCGATCGCCGGCAGCGTCGTACGCTCGGCGAAGTTGCGCGCGACCCAGCCGCGCTGCACCAGGACGGCGTCGCGGGAATCGTCGAGCAGGAGCGGCGTCACGACGTGGAAGCCGACCTTCCCATCCATCTGCCGGTTGTCGAGGTAGACCGTGTGCCCGGCGATCCAGCGTCCGCCGAGGCGCACCCGCCGATCGGCCTGCGCAGCCGCCATCCCGGGGCTGCGCGCCAGCGCGGGCGCGGCGAGGACGGGCGCGCCGGCGCGCGCTTCGAGCTGCGCTTGCAGGACTTCCTTCTGTGCAGCCCGGTCGAGCTGCCACAGTCCCAGGCGCACCGCCAGCGCGACGCCTACGAGCGCGGCGAGCAAGACGAAGGCATTACGCCACCGGCTCGCTGCCGGCTCGAGCGACGACGGCGGCCGCATCGCCGCGTCGGTCACGGGGCCGCGACTGTCGGCGCGGCATCGCGCCGATAATCGTTCGCCATGACCTTGCTCATCGGGGTGACCTTCGCGGCGATCCTCGGCGCCCTGATGCTCGCCGGAATCTTCATGGTTCGCGGCGGCCGCGCCGGACGCTCGAGGAGCGCCAACATGGCGTGGGCGCTCACCGTACGCATCGCCCTGTCGATCGCCCTCTTCGTCTGCATCCTGGTCGCCTGGAAACTCGGCTGGATCCATCCGACCGGCCTGCCGCTCGGCCGCTGACGCGCGACGTCGGGGCGGCGTCGCGATGCGCCGCTAGAGCCAGTAGACGACGATGTACAGGCCCAGCCACACGACGTCGACGAAGTGCCAGTACCACGCCGCGCCCTCGAAGCCGAAGTGGCGATCGGGCGTGAAGTGGCCACGCATGATGCGGATCGTGATGAAGAGCAGCATCAGCATGCCGACGAAGACGTGGAAGCCGTGGAAACCCGTCAGCATGAAGAAGGTCGAGCCGTACGCGCCCGAGCTGAGCTTCAGGTTCAGCTCGCTGTAGGCATGCGTGTACTCGTAGGCCTGAAAGCCGATGAAGGTGATGCCGAGCAATACCGTCAGCCACATGAAGACGACGGCGCGGGCGCGGTGGTTGGCGATGAGCGCGTGGTGCGCGAAGGTGACCGTGACGCCGGACGACAGGAGGATCGCGGTGTTGAGCGTCGGGATCGGCCACGGGCCCATCGTGCCGAAGGGCTCGATGATGTTGGCGGGAGAGCCGGTGAAGCCCGGCGCGGCGCTCGGCCAGACGGCCTTGAAATCGGGCCACAGGATCGCGTTGTCGAGACTGCCCAGGCTCGGCAGCGCGTGCAGGCGAACCCAGTAGAGCGCACCGAAGAAGGCGCTGAAGAACATCACCTCCGAGAAGATGAACCAGCTCATGCTCCAGCGGAACGAGGCGTCGACCTGCTTGTTGTAGAGGCCGCCTTCGCTTTCCGAGATGGCTTGCCGGAACCACTGCTGGATGACGAAGGCCCAGGTCGCGAAGCCGGCGAGGACGACCCAACGGCCCCACTCCACGCCGTTGACCCACTGGCTGGCGCCGAAGATGATCAGCAACAGGCCGAACGCCAGCGACGCCGGATGGCGCGACGGCGCGGGAACGAAGTAATTGGGCGCCAGGCCCGCCTGCGTCACTGCCGACATGGCGATTTCTCCTGCGATTTCGGATTCGGTGATGAACTCATGGCCTCGCGGCGACGCCGCTCGCGATGACCCAGTTGACGAGAACGACGAGCGCGACGACGAAGAGGGCCGCGGCGATCACGCCGACGATGACGACGTGCAGCGGATTCAGCTCGCTGGCGTCGCGCTCGAGGTCG
Organism: Caldimonas sp.; assembly: GCA_035555295.1. Classification (GTDB taxonomy): domain Bacteria; phylum Pseudomonadota; class Gammaproteobacteria; order Burkholderiales; family Burkholderiaceae_C; genus Schlegelella_A. The sequence continues at coordinate 2,325 of DATMGW010000322.1, read as the reverse complement.
CGCGCCTTGCGCACGCCGAAGAACGACCAGCCGACCGCGCGGACGGTGCGCAGGAGCGATCCCTTGCGGCGCACCGCCTCCTTCAAGCGGGCCTGGTAGGGGTCGCTCATGAGCGCGTCGCCCCGGGCGGGCGCGCGGCCGCGACCGGCTCGGCAGGCACCTTGCCGCCGACCTCGAAGAAGGTATACGACAGCGTGATCGTCTTCACGTCCTTCGGCAGCCGGGTATCGACGACGAAGACGACCGGCCACTGCCTCGCTTCGCCCGCCTGCAGCAGATGCTCGCGAAAGCAGAAGCACTCGAGCTTGGTGAAGTGCGCCATCGCCACGTTCGGCGCGTAGCTCGGGATCGCCTGCACCGCCACGGCACGGTTTTGCCGGTTGCGGAACGAATACACGACGGTCGTGACCTGGCCGGGGTGGACGTCGATCGACGGTCGCTCGGGCTTGAAGTCCCACGGCCCGCGCACGTTGGCGTCGAACTCGATCGTGACGGTACGGCTGGTGTCGACCTGGCCGTTCGGCGCCGCCGCGCTGCCCGCTCCGGTCTGCAATTCGGCGAGCGACAGCACGTTGATGCCGAGCGCGTTGCACACGGCGCGATAGATCGGCACGAGCGCGTAGCCGAAGCCGAACATCAACACGGCGACGACGAGCAGCTTGCCGACCATCTGCCGGTTGTCGGCGACGAGCGATCGGGCGCGATCGACGGAAGGGTTGGTCATGCGGAATCGAAGCGCGCCCTGCTCCGGCTCAGACGCCGAACAAGGCGCTCTTGGCGATGAAGCCGAGAAAGAAGACGAGCGCGATCGACGCGAGAACGAGGGCGAGCCGAAGGTTCGCCTTGCGCTGCCGCTCGCGCGTCACGTCCGGCTCCATGGCAATCAAGCCGGCGCGCCCGCGGCATCGGGATGGGCCGGACCGTGGGTGTCGATGATCTTCGTTCCGGCGGCATTGAGCTTCGGCGGCGTCTCGAAAGTGTGGAAGGGCGCGGGCGACGGCACTTCCCACTCGAGCCCTTCGGCGCCTTCCCACGGACGCTGCGCCGCGCGCTCTCCCTTGCCGCGCATCATCGGAATGACGACCGCGAACAGGAAGTAGACCTGCGACAGGCCGAAGCCGAAGGCACCGATCGAAGCGATCATGTTGAAGTCGGTGAACTGCATCGGGTAGTCGGCATAGCGGCGCGGCATGCCGGCCAGACCCAGGAAGTGCATCGGAAAGAACGTGACGTTGAAGAAGATCAGCGAGCTCCAGAAGTGGATCTTGCCGCGCGTCTCGTTGTACATCACGCCCGTCCACTTCGAGCCCCAGTAATAGACGCCGCCGAACATCGCGAACAGCGACCCGGCGACGAGCACGTAGTGGAAGTGGGCGACGACGTAGTAGGTGTCGTGGATCTGGATGTCGATCGGCGCCATCGCCAGGATCAGGCCGGTGAAGCCACCCATCGTGAAGACGAAGATGAAGCCCACGGCCCACAGCATCGGCGTCTCGAAGGTCATCGAGCCGCGCCACATGGTGGCGACCCAGTTGAAGATCTTCACTCCGGTGGGCACGGCGATCAGCATCGTCGCGTACATGAAGAAGAGCTGCCCGGTCACCGGCATGCCCTGCGTGAACATGTGGTGCGCCCAGACGATGAACGACAGGATCGCGATCGACGCCGTCGCGTAGACCATCGACGTGTAGCCGAACAGGCGCTTCCTGGCGAAGGCCGGAATGATGGCGCTGATGATCCCGAACGCCGGCAGGATCATGATGTAGACCTCGGGGTGGCCGAAGAACCAGAAGATGTGCTGGTACATCACCGGGTCGCCGCCGCCGGCCGGGTTGAAGAAGCTCGTTCCGAAGTGGCGGTCCGTGAGCGTCATCGTGATCGCGCCGGCGAGCACCGGCATCACGGCGATCAGCAGGTAGGCGGTGATCAGCCAGGTCCAGCAGAACAGCGGCATCTTCATCAGCGTCATGCCCGGCGCGCGCATGTTCAGGATGGTGACGATGATGTTGATCGAGCCCATGATCGAGCTCGCGCCGAGGATGTGCAGGGCGAAGATGCCGGCGTCCATCGACGGGCCCATCTGCAGCGTCAGCGGCGCATAGAGCGTCCAGCCGGCGGCGGGCGCGCCGCCCGGCATGAAGAACGAGCCGACGATCATCACCGCGGCCGGAATGAGCAGCCAGAAGCTCAGGTTGTTCATCCGCGCAAAGGCCATGTCGGGCGCGCCGATCTGCATCGGGATCATCCAGTTCGCGAAGCCCACGAAGGCCGGCATGATCGCGCCGAAGACCATGATCAGGCCGTGCATCGTCGTCAGCTGGTTGA
>DATMGW010000321.1:0-6002 GCA_035555295.1 Caldimonas sp. | reverse complement strand
ACCGACCAGCGATCGCCCTCGTTGACGACGAGGCGCGACTCGACGTCGTCGCGCGCAGCGAGCTCGAACAGGCGGCGCCGATCGAGTCCCGGCAGCGCCCCGGCGCCCAGCGCGCCGCGAACGAGCAGGGGCTTCTTCTGCCAGTGCCTGCGCATGAACGCCGCCGCCGACAGGCCGCCGAGCAGGGTCACGGGATGGGCGGTGTCCATCAGTCATTGTGCGATGATCTTCTGATGCGAATCAGCGCCCCCTGCGTCGTCAGCCTGACGTGGCGCCTCGCCGACGCGCAAGGCGAGGAGATCGACGAGCTGGCCGAGCCGATCGAGTTCTTCTACGGCGGCGACGACCTGCTCGCCAAGGTCGAGGAGGCGATCGCCGGGGAGGAGTCGGGCTACGCGACGACGCTGCATCTCGAGCCCGAGCATGCCTTCGGCGAGTACGACCCCGAGCTCGTCTTCTTCGAGGAGCGCAGCCTCTTTCCGGAGACGATCGAGCCCGGCATGCAGTTCGACGGCCCGCCGCCCGGCGCGAAGACGCCCGGTCTGGCGCGCGACGCGATCTACACCGTGACAGAGGTCTATCCGAAGCATGTCGTCCTCGACGGCAACCATCCGCTCGCCGGCATCGCCTTGCGCCTCGAGCTTGCCGTGCGCGACGTGCGCGAGGCGACCGAAGAAGAGATCGAGGCCGGCAGCGTCGGCGGATCGGCGCTCAGCATCCTCGGCACGGTCCCGCCGGGCGCGCCGCTGCATTGATGGCGGCGCAGGCGCGTGGGGCTCAGGCCTGGGCGAGCGGCTGCGGCGCTGCGACGGCTGCTTCGGGCGTCGTCACCGGTCCCTTGCCGCTGAAGCGGTCGAGCGCGAGGTAGATCACCGGAGTGATGTAGAGCGTGATCGCCTGCGAGAAGACGAGGCCGCCGACGACGGCCAGGCCGAGCGGCTGGCGCAGCTCGGCGCCGGCGCCCAGGCCGATGGCGATCGGCAGCGCGCCCATCAGCGCGGCGAGCGTCGTCATCATGATCGGCCGGAAGCGCAGCACGCAGGCTTCGCGGATCGCCGCCGCCGGCGCCATGCCCTGCGTGCGCTGCGCGTCGAGGGCGAAGTCGATCATCATGATCGCGTTCTTCTTGACGATGCCGATCAGGAGCAGGATGCCGATCGTCGCGATGAGCGTCAGGTCCTGGTCGAACATCCGCAGCGTGAGCAGTGCGCCGACCGCCGCCGAGGGAAGACCGGCGAGGATCGTCAGCGGGTGGATGTAGCTCTCGTAGAGGACGCCGAGCAGCACGTAGATGACGAGCAGCGCCGAGACGATCAGGATCGCCTGGCTGCCCTGCGAGCTCTTGAAGACCGCGGCGTCGCCACCGTAGCTCGTGATGATTGATGTCGGCAGGCGGATCTGATCGCGGTACTTCTCGAGCCTGGCGGTCGCGTCGCCGAGCGCCGTTCCGGGAGCGAGGTTGAACGAGACCGTCACTGCCTGGAGCTGGCCGACGTGGTTGATCGAGGTCGGGCCGACCGAGCGCTCGACCGTGGCGAAGCTCGACAGCGGAACGAGCGCGCCGGTCGACGAGCGCACGTAGATGTTGTTGAAGGCGCTTTCGTCCTGCTTGGCGCCCGGCGCCACTTCCATGATCACCTGGTAGCTGTCGACCGCGGTGTAGATCGTCGAGACCTGGCGCTCGCCGAAGGCGCTGTAGAGCGCAGAGCGGATCGCGTCGATCGAGACGCCGAGCGTGTTGGCGCGGTCGCGGTCGATCTTCAGCGAAGCCTGCAGGCCCTTCAGCTGCGAGTCGCTCGTGACGTCGCGGAACATCGGGTCGTTCTTCATCGGCTCCTGGAGCTTGAGCGCCCAGTCGTTCAGCTCGCCGGCCTGCACGCTTTGCAGGATGTACTGGTACTGCGCCTTGCTCGGGCGGCCGCCGAGCTGCAGGTTCTGGATCGGCCGCATGTAGACGCTGATGCCAGGCACCTCGCGCATCTTGCGGCGCAGCGACTCGACGACCAGCTTCATCGGCGGCCGCTCGCCGCGTGGCTTCAGGTTGATGAACAGGCGGCCGACGTTCTGCGACCCGTTCGGCCCGCCGACGCCGTTGAACGAATTGACCGTCGCCACCGCCGGGTCGTTGCGCAGGATCTCGGCGACGCGGCTTTGCAGCGTGACCATCGCCGGAAACGAGATGTCTTCCGAAGCCTCGGTCTGGATGCTGATCTGGCCGATGTCTTCCTCCGGGAAGAACCCTTTCGGGATGGTGATGAAAAGCCAGGCCGTCGCGACGAAGGTGAGAAGAGCGATCACCAGGACGACGACGCGATGGCGCAGCGCCAGGTCGAGCGACCGGGTGTAGGCCGCAAGCATCGCGTTGAAGCCGCGCTCGAACGACCGCACGATCGGCCCAGGCGGATTCATGTGCGCCTCGTCGCTGATGAAGCGGCTCGCCAGCATCGGCACCAGCGTCAGCGAGACGAAGGCCGAGGCGACGATGGCCAGGGCGACGATGACGGCGAACTCGTGGAAGAGCAGGCCGATCACTCCCGGCATGAAGAAGATCGGGATGAAGACGGCCACGAGCGAGCTCGAGATCGAGATGATCGTGAAGCCGACCTCGCGCGAGCCGCGCAGCGCCGCCTGGAACGGCGCCTCGCCGTGCTCGACGTGGCGCATGATGTTCTCGAGCATGACGATCGCGTCGTCGACGACCAGGCCGACGGCCAGCGTCAGGCCGAGCAGCGAGATGTTGTCGATCGTGTAGCCGAAGGCCCAGAGCAGCGAGACCGCGCCGACCAGCGAGACTGGCAGCGACAGCGTCGGGATCGCCGTGGCGACGAAGCGGCGCAGGAACAGGAAGATGACGAGGACGACGAGCGCGATCGTGCCGAGCATCGTCAGCGTCACGTCGTGCAACGCGGCGCGGACCGAGATCGAGCGATCGTTGACGGCATTGATGCGCACCGATTGCGGCAGCTGCGATTGAAAGCCCGGCATCGCCGCACGTACCGCGTCGACGACCTTCACGGTGTTCGCGTCGGGCTGGCGCAGCACGGCCATCGAGATCGAGGTCTCGCCGTTGAAGGTCGCCGCGGTCTTCACCGTCTCGTAGCTGTCTTCGACGAGCGCGACGTCCTTCAGGCGCACCGTGTTGCCGTTGCGGCTGCTCACGATCACTTCGGCGAACTCGGCGGCGTTCCTGAGCTGGCGGTTGGCCATCAGCGTCAGCGTCTGCGCCGGACCCTCGAGCGTGCCGACCGGCGTGTTGGCGTTGGCGGCACTGAGCGCCTTGGTCAGCTCGTCGAGGCTGATGTTGCGCGACGCGAGCGCGTCGGGCTGGACGCGCACGCGCACGGCGAATCGCTTCTGGCCGTAGATGTTGACCTGCGCGACGCCGTCGAGCGTCGACAGCGTCGGCGAAATCAGATGCTCGGCATAGTCGTTGAGATCCGACAGGCTGATCGACGGCGACGTCAACGCGATGAACAGCACCGGCGCGTCGGCCGGGTTGACCTTGCGGTAGGCCGGCGGGACCGTCATCTCGACCGGCAGGGTGCGTGCCGCGCGCAGCAGCGCTGCCTGCACGTCGACCGACGCCGCATCGATGTCTCGGCCCTGGTCGAACTCGAGCGTCACCGAGGTCACGCCGAGCGTATTGCTCGAGCTGATGACGGCCAGGCCGGGAATCGTCTGGAACTGTTTTTCGAGCTGCAGTGCGACCGAGGTCGCCATCGTCTCCGGGCTCGCTCCAGGCAGCTGCGCCGAGACGTTGATGACCGGCGTGTTGTAGCTGGGCAGCGCAGCGACCGGAATCTTGTTGAAGGCGATCGCGCCGGCAACGACGATCGCCGAATTGAGAAGCACCGTCAGCACCGGACGGCGGATGAAGAGCTCGGACAGGTTCACGGCGAGCCGCTAGTCCACTGAACCGCTTCAGACCGCCGGGGCGCCCGACACGGCGCGCGCTCCGGTGCCGCTGCGCGGCCGGGTCGCGAGGGCGTCGCTGGCGGCCGACGGCGCCTCGGGAGCAGTGGTCGACGCCGGCGCCGATGCGCCGTCGCGCCGGCCGCGCAACCCGGCGGCGCCCGCTGTGCGCTCGATCACGGCCGAGCCGGGACGTAGGTTCTGTCGTCCTTCGACGACGACGCGATCGCCCGGTTGCACTCCTGTCACGGCCGCGTCTTCGCCGGCCGCGTAGACGATCTCGACGGGGCGCGCCACCGCCTTGTTGGTGCCGTCGACGACGTAGACGATCTTGCCGCGCGGGCCCTGGATGATGGCCGACTGCGGCACCACGCTGGCGCCCCGGATCGTCTGCACGGCCAGGCGGACCGGAACGAAGGCACCCGGCCAGAGCCGCTCGTCCTTGTTCGCGAACTCGGCCTTGACGCGGACAGTGCCCGAGCCCGGATCGACCGTGTTGTCGACGAATTGAAGCTTGCCGCTGACCGTTTCGCCGCGTTCGGGCAGCAGCGCCATCACGACACCGCCGCCGCTGCGCAGGCTGACGAGCGCATCGCTGATGTTGCGCTGCGGCAGGCTGAAGGCGATCGAGATCGGGTCGAGCTGCGTGATCGTGACGAGCGGAGCGCCGGTCGGCTGCACCAGGCTCCCGGCAAAGACGTTGATCGCGCCCGCGCGCCCGGCCGCCGGCGCGGTGATGCGGTTGTACGAGAGGCCGACCTGGGCGGCCTGGATCGCAGCTTGATCCGAGGCAACCACCGCCTGCTGCGAATCGACGAGCGTCTGGTTCGTGTCGACGGCGCCCTGCGAGATGAAGTTCTGCGCCATCAGATCGCGGCTGCGCGCCAGCTGCCGCTGCGCGTCGGCGAGCGCCGCCTGGTCCTTTGCAAGCTGCGCCCTGGCCTTGGTGACGTTGACCTCGTCGTTGCGCGCGTCGAGCGTGAAGAGCAGCTGGCCAGCGCTGACGAACTGGCCCTCGCGGATGTGCACCTTCGTGATCGTGGTCGCGATCTGCGGCCGGATGTCGACGCTGTTGAGCGCGGTGACCGTCCCTGTCGCATCGAGCATGACGTCGACGTCGCGCTTCTTCACGACGACGGTGCTGACGCTGACCGGCGGGCCGGCCGGACCTGAAGCCCCCGGCCCGGGAGCGGACGGCGACAGCGCAAGCGTCGACGAATCATTGTTCGGCGACTTGGCGCGCGTCAGCGCATAGCCCGCACCGGCGGCAGCGACGACGGCGGCACCGGCGACCCAGACGAGGAACGACTTTCTCATCAACCGCGAATTGTGATGCCTCGCAAGCATCCTGTAACTTGGGGTGTCAACCGACGGTCGTGACGGAGATCGCGGCTTCGCCGTCGAAGCGGAGGCTGGCTCACGCGCGACCCGTCGAGCCGAAGCCGCCGTCGCCGCGTCCGCTCTCGTCGAACGAGTCGACGACGCGAAAACTCGCCTGCACGACGGGAACGATCACCAATTGGGCGATCCGCTCGAAAGGTTGCACCGTGTACTCAACCCGGCCCCGGTTCCAGCAGCTCACCATGAGCGGCCCCTGGTAGTCGGAGTCGATCAGGCCAACGAGATTGCCGAGGACGATGCCGTGCTTGTGGCCGAGCCCGGAGCGCGGCAGGATCATCGCCGCGAGGCGGGCGTCGGCGATGTGGATCGCCAGTCCGGTCGGGATCAGTTGCGCCTCGCCCGGAGCGAGGACGAGCGGCGCGTCGAGGCAGGCGCGCAGGTCGAGACCGGCGCTTCCCGGCGTCGCGTAGGCCGGCATCTGCGCGGCCAGCCGCGGGTCGAGGACGCGTACGTCGATGTCGGCCATCAGCGCGCCGGCGCGAGCCGTGCCGCGATCTCGGCGACGAGGCGGCGCGCCAGCGCGAGCTTGCCGGCGCGCGGCCAGGCGTGCTCACCCGCGGCGTCGACGAGCGTGATCGCGTTGTCGTCCTCGCCGAAGGTCGCCGCGCCGATGTTGGCGACGATCAGCGGCACCTTCTTCTTCTGCAGTTTCTGGCGCGCGTGGGCGAGCAGGTTCTCGCTTTCCGCGG
>DATMGW010000320.1:0-5041 GCA_035555295.1 Caldimonas sp. | reverse complement strand
TGACGCGCAGCTGCCTCGAGCAGATCGTCGGTAACGCCAGCGCCCTCGCCGATGGCAGCGACGACGTCGAGCACGTCCATCAGATGCGCGTCGGCCTGCGCCGCATGCGCAGCGCCCTGCGCGAGATGGGCGACTTCGGCGGCGCCATCGACCCGACGTGGGAGCCGACGCTCAGCCAGGCATTTGGCGAGCTCGGTGCGCACCGCGACCGCACCGTCGTCCTGCCGCGTTGGGCCGCCGAGATGGCCCGATGCGGCGCGCCGCCGCTCGCTTTGCCGGCGTCTACGTTGCCGGAACGCGACCTCGTCTCGATCGCCCGGGATCCGCGCCTGCAGCGGACCTTGCTCGGCCTGCTGTGCTTTTCTGCAGCCGTCGCGAATGCCGATCCGGCCGGCGAACCCGACGACGCGGGCGACGCGCGGCGCCGATTCGCGCAACGCCTGCAGGACCTGCACGAGCACGTCGTGCGCGACGCGAAGCGCTTCGGCAAGCTGGACGGCACGCAGCAGCACCGCGTGCGCAAGCGCCTGAAGCGGCTGCGCTACCTGAGCGAATTCGCCGCGTCGCTGTTCTCGGGCAAGACGGTGGGTCGCTACCTCGCGGCGATGAGCGGAGCACAGGACGAACTCGGCACGCTCAACGACGAGCACACCGCCGCCGACGCCTGGCGGCGCGATGCCGAGCGCCAGCCGCACGCCTGGTTCGCGGTCGGCTGGCTGGCGGCGCGCCAGGCCGACGCTGTGCGCCGCAGCGAACGCGCGTTGCGGCTGATCGCCAAGGCGCCGCGCTTCTGGAAGAAGGCAGTCGCCTGAAGAGGGCTTGTCCGCACGCCTCGTGGTTCGGGCACAGTCCGGTTCTCGCTTCGCGTTTCGCGCCGCCGCCATGGATCGTCCGAACCCCGCCACCTTCTTCCCCGGCCAGCTTGCGTGGGAAAGCGACGGCACGAGCCGCATCCCCTTCATGAGCTACACCAGCGAGGCGCTGCATCGCCTCGAGCTCGAGCGCTTCTTCTACCGCAAGCACTGGTGCTACGTCGGCCTCGAAGCCGAGATCCCCAAGCCGGGCGATTTCAAGCGCACGGCCGTCGGCGAGCGTTCCGTCATCCTCGTTCGCGACCGCGACGGCGGCATCAACGTCGTCGAGAACGTCTGCGCGCACCGCGGCATGAGCTTTTGCCGCGAGCGGCACGGCAACAGTGCCGACTTCACTTGCCCGTATCACCAGTGGAACTACTCGCTCAAGGGTGACCTGCAGGGCGTGCCTTTTCGCCGCGGCGTGCGCCAGGACGGCAAGTTGCACGGCGGCATGCCGGCCGATTTCAAGCTCGAGGAGAACGGCCTCACCAAGCTCAAGGTCGCGACGCGCGGCGGCGTCGTCTTCGCCTCGTTCGACGCCGAGGTGGAATCGCTCGAGGATTTTCTGGGGGCCACGATCCTGAGCTACTTCGATCGCCTGTTCGACGGTCGCGAGTTGCGCATCCTCGGCTACAACCGGCAGCGCATCCCGGGCAACTGGAAGCTGATGCAGGAAAACATCAAGGACCCGTACCACCCCGGCCTGCTCCACACCTGGTTCGTCACCTTCGGTCTCTGGCGCGCCGACAACAAGTCGCAGCTGCTGATGGACGCCCGGCACCGCCACGCGGCGATGATCTCGACGCGCGGGCAGGCCGGCGAGTCGGCCCAGGTCACGGCGGTGTCTAGCTTCAAGGCGAACATGAAGCTCGAGGACCCGCGCTTTCTCGACATCGTCGCCGAGCCGTGGTGGGGCGGCCCGACCGCGGTGATGACGACGATCTTTCCGAGCGTCATCTTCCAGCAGCAGGTGAACTCGGTCTCGACGCGGCACATCCAGCCCGATGGCCACGGCGCCTTCGACTTCGTCTGGACGCACTTCGCCTTCGCCGACGATTCCGACGAGATGATCCAGCGCCGGCTGCGCCAGGCCAACCTGTTCGGCCCGGCCGGCTTCGTCTCGGCCGACGACGGCGAGGTGATCGAGCTGTCGCAGCAGGGCTTCGAGCAAAAGCCCTTCCACCGCACGCTCGCCGAGCTCGGCGGGCGCGATGTCGCCGACGCCGATCACATGGTCACGGAAACGCTGATCCGCGGCATGTACGCCTACTGGCGCGAAGTCATGGAGGCGTGAACGACACCGTGGACTTCGCCGAATACCACGAGCTCGTGCAGCTCTACGCCGAGTATGCGTACGCCGTCGATTCGGGCGACTGGAACCTGTGGCCCGAGTTCTTCGTCGACGAATGCAGCTACCGGCTCGTTCCGCGCGAGAACCACGAGCGCGGCTTTCCGCTCGCGACGCTGTCGTTCGAGAGCAAGGGCATGCTGAGGGACCGCGTCTATGGGATCCGCGAGACGCTCTTCCACGATCCCTACTACCAGCGCCACGTCGTCGGCGCGCCGCTGGTTCGCAGCGCCGCCGACCGCCGGATCACGAGCGAGGCGAACTACGCCGTCTTTCGCACCAAACTGAACGGGCTGAGCACGGTCTTCAACGTCGGCCGCTATCTCGACGCGATCGTGCGCACGCCTCAGGGCCTGAAATTCGAAAGCCGGGTCGTCGTGTACGACAGCGAGATGATCCCGAACTCGATCATCTACCCGATCTGATGAAGACCGTTCGCTCCCTCCGGCCGCGCATCCGCCACGTGCGGATCGCTTGAGAAAGGCGCCGATGCAACCCGTCATCACCAGTCTGCTGGACACCGATCTCTACAAGTTCACGATGTGGCAGGCGATGCTGCACCGGCATCCGCAGACGCAGGCCGAGTACACCTTCGTCTGCCGCAACACGCCGGCGTATCCGCTCGCCGAGCTATTGACCGAGGTGAATCGCGAGCTCGACGCCCTGTGCGACCTGTCGTTTCGCCGCAGCGAACTCGCCTATATGTCCAGCCTGCGCTTCATCCGCTCGGACTTCGTCGACTTCCTGCGCATCTTTCGCTTCCAGCGCGATTTCATCAGCGCCCGTGCCGCCGCCGACGGACTCGGCCTGGAGATCGTCGCCAGCGGACCGCAGGTGCACGTCATGGCGTTCGAGATCTTCGTCCTGGCGATCGTCAACGAGCTGTACTTCCGCCGCTTCGACGCCCGCGCGGCCTGGGCCGAGGGGCGCAAGCGCCTCGCCGCGAAGATCGAGCGGCTGCGCGAGTTCGAGCGTGAACCGAAGCGCGCGACGCCGTTCGAGTTCTTCGACTTCGGCGTGCGCCGGCGCTTCTCCGGCGAGTGGCATCGCGAGGTGCTGACGACCTTGAAGCGCGAAGTGCCGCAGTTCTTCAAGGGCGCCTCCGACGTGCTGTTCGCGCGCGACCTGGGGATCGTGCCGATCGGCACGATGGCGCACGAATACCTGCAGACCTTCCAGACGCTGGGCGTGCGGCTGCGCGACTTCCAGCGCGCCGCGCTCGAAACCTGGGTCCAGGAATACCGCGGCGACCTCGGCACCGCGCTCACGGACGTCGTCGGGATGGACGCCTTCCTCGCCGACTTCGACCTCTACTTCGCGAAGCTTTTCGACGGCCTTCGCCACGACTCGGGCGACCCTTACGTCTGGGGCGAAAAGGCCCTCAAGCACTACGACAAGCTGCGCATCGACGCCAAGACCAAGCGCCTCGTCTTCTCCGACGGGCTCGACCTCGAAAAATGCTTCGCGCTCTATCGCCACTTCGCTGACCGCACGATGGTCGGTTTCGGCATCGGCACGAACCTGACGAACGACATGGGCCTGAGGACGCTGCACATCGTCATGAAGCTGACGCAGGCGAACCGCCAGCCCGTCGCCAAGCTCTCCGACAGTCCGGGCAAGCTGCTGTGCGACGACGAGACCTTTCTCGCCTACCTGCGCCAGGTGTTCAACGTTCCGGCGTGACGAAGAGCCGGGGCGCGCCTCAAGAACCTGTCCGCCATGCAGCCGCACGACGACGCACCCTACGCCCCGGTTGCCCCGGCGCCGCCGGCGGCGGCGTTGGGGCCGCGCGCCGTCACCCTCGCCAGCGCCAACGATCTCGACGGCTTTCGCCGGGCCTGCCGCAGGCTCTGGGCCGAGCAGGTCGAGCCCGAGCGCGTCTCCTGGCACACCGCCGACGAAGCCGAGTCGGACCTCTTCGATGCGAACGCAGCGGCGGCCGTGCTCGCGCAGGCGCCCGCGGTCCAGGTTCCCGCGGCATTCATGCCGCTTTGCGAAAGCGTCGTGCTGCACCGTGATGCGGGCCGCTTCGGCCTGCTCTATCGCCTGCTCTGGCGCCTGCAGCGCGAGCCCGGGTTGCGCCACGAGCCGCACGACGCCGACTGGGTCCTGGCGCAGCAGATGGGGCAGGACGTGCGGCGCGACATGCACGAGATGAAGGCTCGCCTGGGCTTTCGCGTCGTCGACGAAGGCGCGGCTGCGGGGCCGTTGCACCTCGCCTGGTACGAGCCCGAGCATCACATCGTCGAAGCGACTGCGCCCTTCTTCGCGCGCCGCTTCGCAGCGGCGACGCGTTGGGCCATCCGGACGCCGCAGCGCAGCGTCCTGGGCGAGGGCGACCGATTCGTCTTCGGACCCGGAATCCGGCGCGACGAGATGCGGCCGCTGCTCACGCAAGGGAGTGCCGTCATGGCTCAGCGCGGGCCGACCGACCCGATCCGGCGCCCGGCGCGCGCCCAGAAGTCGAGCGACGACGCAGCGACGCCGGCAGGAGCAGTTCCGGGCTCGCTCGCCGCCCTCACCGAGGCGCTCGAACACTGCCGCGAGTGCCCGCTCGGCAGGAATGCGACGCAGGCGGTTCCCGGCGAAGGTCGTCCACGCGCCGCCCTGATGTTCGTCGGCGAGCAGCCTGGCGACCAGGAAGACCTGCAGGGCCGGCCCTTCGTCGGCCCGGCCGGACAGCTCTTCAGCCGCGCCCTGGCCGAGCTCGGCATCGAGCGGCGCGACGTCTTCGTCAGCAACGCCGTCAAGCACTTCAAGTTCGAGCTGCGCGGCAGGCGACGCATCCACAAGACGCCGGCGCAAGAGGAGGCGGCGGCGTGCCTGCACTGGCTCGAGA
>DATMGW010000319.1:0-2331 GCA_035555295.1 Caldimonas sp. | reverse complement strand
TCGATGGCGGAGTACGCCCAGGCGAAGGCGAAGGTGTACGGCAGGCGCGCCGTCGTCGTCGTCAACCGCGACGACGCCGCGGCGCTGAAGCTCGTTCCCGCTCCCGAAGCGGTGCCGGCGAAGAAGGGGCGCGCCGCGCGCGTCGTGCCGCGCCGCGTCGTCACTTTCGGCGCGCATCCGCCCGAGCGGCCGGGCGACTGGGGCCTGGTCGTCGAGAACGACATGGCGTGGCTGGTGCGGGCGCGCGACGACGACGCGTCGCCGCGCGACCTCACGCTGCAGGTCCTGATGCCGGCCGACGCCCTGCGCATCCGCGGCCGGCACAACGCGCTGAACGCGCTCGCCGCGCTCGCCCTCGCCGACGCGATCGGCTGCCCGCTCGCGCCGATGCTGCACGCCTTGCGCGAGTACCGCGGCGAGCCGCATCGCGTCGAGCTCGTCGCCAGCGTCGACGGCGTCGACGCCTTCGACGACAGCAAGGGAACGAACGTCGGCGCGACCGTCGCCGCAATCGAGGGTCTCGGCGCCGATCGCGCCCCGGCCCGGCTCGTCGTCATCCTCGGCGGCGATGGCAAGGGCCAGGACTTCTCGCCGCTCGCGCCGGCGCTCGTTCGCCATGCGCGCGCCGTCGTCACGATCGGCCGCGACGCCGAAGCGATCGAGCGCGTCGCCGCCGCCGCCGGAGTCGCCTTCGAGCGCTGCGCGACGCTCGAGGGCGCGGTCGAGGCCGCGTTCGCGCGCGCCGAGCGCGGCGACGCCGTGCTTCTGAGCCCGGCCTGCGCCAGCCTCGACATGTTCCGCAACTACGCGCATCGCGCCGAGGTCTTCGTCGCCGCAGTCCGCGCCGTGGCCGCGCGCAAGGGGATCGTCGCGTGAGCGCCGCCGGCGTGCTGCAAACCTGGCGGGCGCGCCTGGGCGTCGCCGCGCCGAAGCGCGCGTCGCGCGCCGCCGCGCCGGCGCGGGAGCGCCGCGTCGTTCCCGAAGCGATCCCGGTGCGCGAATGGATCAGCGTCGATCACGGCCAGCCGGCGCGCCTGTCGAGCTTCGACCGAACGCTCGTCTGCGTCGTCGTCGCGCTGCTCGCCCTCGGTCTGGTCATGGTCTACAGCGCGTCGATCGCAATGCCAGACAACCCGAAGTTCGCGCGCTACACGCCGACCTACTTCCTGAACCGGCACATGCTGTTCCTGGCGATCTCGCTCGCCATCGCGCTGATCGTCGTCCAGGTGCCGGTCGCGATCTGGGAAAAGCTCTCGCCCTGGATCTTCGTCGCGGCGCTTCTCCTCCTCGTGCTGGTGCTGCTGCCCTTCGTCGGCAAGGGCGTCAACGGCGCGCGGCGCTGGATCCCCCTGGGCGTCATGAGCTTCCAGCCTTCGGAGCTGTGCAAGCTCGCGATCGCCATGTACGCCGCCGGCTACATGGTGCGGCGCATGGACGTGAAGGAGAACTTCGTCCGCGCCGTGCTGCCGATGGCGAGCGCGCTCGCCGTAGTCGGCCTGCTCCTGCTCGCCGAGCCCGACATGGGTGCCTTCCTCGTCATCGCGACGATCGCGATGGGCATCCTCTTTCTCGGCGGGGTCAACGGCCGCATGTTCATGATCATCAGTGCCGTTCTCGTCGGCGCCTTCGTGCTGATGATCACGCTGTCGGACTGGCGCCGCGAGCGCATCTTTGCCTACCTCAACCCGTGGGACGACAAGTACACGCTCGGCAAGGCGTACCAGCTCTCGCACTCGCTGATCGCCTTCGGCCGCGGCGAGATCTTCGGCCAGGGTCTCGGCTCGAGCATCGAGAAGCTCCACTACCTGCCCGAAGCGCATACCGACTTCCTGCTTGCCGTGATCGGCGAGGAGCTCGGCTTCGTCGGCGTCGCCGCCGTGATCTTCGCCTTCTTCTGGCTGGCGCGCCGGCTCTTCCACATCGGCCGCCAGGCGATCGCCCTCGACCGCGTCTTTGCCGGGCTGTTCGCGCAGGGCGTCGGCATCTGGGTCGGCGGCCAGGCGTTCATCAACATGGGCGTCAACCTGGGCGTGCTGCCGACCAAGGGCCTGACGCTGCCGCTGATGAGCTACGGCGGCTCGGCGATCGTCATGAACATGATCGCCCTGGCCATCGTCATCCGCATCGATATTGAAAATCGCCAACTCATGCGCGGAGGCCGCGCATGAAGCGCCACCTGGTCGTCATGGCTGCCGGCACCGGCGGGCACGTCATTCCGGGGCTGGCCGTCGCGCGCGAGATGGTCTCGCGCGGCTGGAGCGTGAGCTGGCTCGGAACGACCACGGGCATGGAGAACCGGCTCGTCCCGCCGGCGGGCTTCGCTCTCGACCG
>DATMGW010000318.1:0-7966 GCA_035555295.1 Caldimonas sp. | reverse complement strand
CGCGGTCGCGCGGAGGGTCTGGGCTTCACCGCCGGCGGGCAGCTCCTGCCGCTACCGGCGGTGGCGCCGCGCGAAGGCGATCTCGTGATGGGCATTCGGCCCGAGCACGTCGAGATCGGCAACGATCTCTCGGCGGCCGCCTGGCCGCTGCGCGTCCAGGCGCTCGAGATGCTGGGCGCCGAGCGGCTCGTCTACGGCGCCCTCGGCGATACGCTCTTCATCGCGCGGCTCGACGCGACGATGCCGTACCCGAAGGCCGGCGACATCGTCAGCATCCATGCCGCGCCCGCGCACCTGCACTGGTTCGACGCGGCGACGACGGCGCGCGTCGGCGCCTGAGAAGCGATCCGCCGGCAGCGATGGCGAAGGACTGGCCCTTCCCGCTCTGGATCGCGCACCGCGGCGCCGGCCGGCTCGCACCCGAGAACACGCTGGCGGCGTTTCGCGTCGGCGCGAGCCACGGCTATCGCGCCTTCGAGTGCGACGTCAAGCTGTCGGCCGACGCCGTCCCCTTCCTCCTTCACGACGCGACACTGCAGCGCACGACGACCGGCCACGGCCCGGCCGGCGCGCTCGCCTGGAGCGAGCTCGCGCGGCTCGACGCCGGCGCCTGGCACAGCCGCGCCTTCGCCGGCGAGCCTGTGCCTGCGCTTGCCGGCATCGCGCGCTTTTGCCTGCGCAATGCCTATGCGCTGAACATCGAGATCAAGCCGAGCCCGGGCAGCGAGGCCGAGACCGGTCGCGTCGTCGCCGAACTCGCAGCCCGGCTCTGGCACGACGCCGCGTCGTCGCCGCTGCTCCTCAGCTCGTTCCAGCGCGCCGCGCTCGAAGGCGCGCGCGCCGCTGCGCCCGCCTTGCCGCGCGCACTGTTGCTCGAATCGTTGGCCGATGCTGCGATCGACGACGCACTCGCCCTCGGCTGCGTCGCCATCGTCGCCGCCTCGGCGCAGATCGACGCCGCCGCGCTGGCGCGGATCCACGCCGCCGGGCTGAAGTCGCTCGTCTACACCGTGAACGACCCGGCCGAGGCGCGCCGCCTCGTCGCCCTCGGCATCGACGGAATCATCACCGACGCGGTCGACCGCTTCTCGCCCGGGACGGGCGTCGCCGACTGAGCGCGCCTGCGCTGCGTGGCCTTCAGCGCCCCACGCCCGTCGCCTTCGGCGGCAGCGTCTTCAGGTGCAGATAGAGCGCCTGCACGTCGACGTCGCTTATCGCCTTGAGCATGCCGAACGGCATCGCCGGGTTCACCGTGCCGCCGTCCGGCCGCTTGCCGCTGCGAAACATCGCCGCGAGCGCCTGCGCGTCGGCGTAGCGCGAGAGCACGCCGCCCTCGCCCGGCGTGAGGTTCGCGGCCGGCGGCCAGTCGGGCGGCCCGCCGGGAACCTTGCCGCCGGAGAGCGACGCGCCGTGGCAGCCGATGCAGGCGTTGGCGACGTAGGCGCCGTGCGCCTCGTTCACGCCTTCGGCGACGGGTGTCGACGGGGGCAAGGTATGGTCGATCGTTTCCGCGGCGTCGGGAATCAGTCCGGCCCCGTAGAGCGCACGCACGATCGCCGGCAGGCGAATCGTCGCGCCGGCGCCGGCAGCGGGTGCGAGCTGGCGAACGTAGGCGACGATGGCGGCGAGATCGGCGTCGGTGAAGCGGTTGAAGTCTTCGCTCGGCATCACCATCACCGGTTCGCCGCTCGGCTTGACACCGTGGCGGATCGTTCGCACCCAGTCGACCTCGGTATAGCGGGCGACGGTGGCGGCGCCCGGCGTGATGTTCGGTGCGTGGAGCAGCATGCCGCCGGGGTCGTTGACGACATCGTCGCCCGCGCCCTTCGCACCATGGCACACCGCGCAGCCGCGCGATCGGTACAGATAGCGGCCACGCTCGACGGCGGCGGCGTCGCTGGCATAGGGCACCGGGACGATCGCCAGCTCGACGTGGCGATGTTGCTTGCGTTCGCCGAGCTGCACGACGATCGCAAAGGCCGCGCCGGCCACGAGCAACACGCCGAGAGCGCTCCACGCGCCGATCCGCAGCCATCGCTTCATCGGGTCCCTCTCCCTTGATGCGCCGATGGATCTCATGCCGCCGGCATCGAGCGCGGATGATATTCATCGATGCCGGAGTCGCGACCCCGGGCAGGCCCCTATGGAGCGGTGGCGCCGAACGGTTCCTCGGCGCCGCGCACGCGGGCGTAGACGCGCGTGCTGCGCGGCGCGCCGTCGCGCGTCGCCGAGTCGAAGCGCAGCACGGCCTCGAGCGCGAAACCGGCGCGCTCGGCGACCTTCTGGCTCGGCACGTTGTTGTCGTCGGTGCGGATCTCGACGCGCAGCGCCGCGAGATCGTCGAACGCCATGCGCGACAGCGCCCGCACCGCCTCGGTGACGATGCCGCGGCCGCCGAGGCCGGTCTTGCGCCAGTAGCCGATCTCGAAGCGGTGCAGGTTCCAGTCGATGCGATGCAGGCCGGTGCTGCCGAGCAGCTCGCCCTCGTTGCCCGAGGCGTCGCGCCCGAAGATCAGCAGCACCAGGTCTTCGCGCAGGAGGAATCGCCCCTGCTGGCGCCGGCATTGCATCTCGGACTCGGCGACGGTCGGCACCGCGCCGGCCCACGGCACCCACGGTTGCAGCTCGGCGAACGATGCGACGACCGCCTCGTTGACGATCGCGCCGTCGCCGCGGCGCGGGCAGCGCAGGACGAGGCGCGTCGTCTCGATGCGCTCGGGGACGTCGATCAGCAGCGGGTCCATGCGCTTTGCCTCAGGTCGTCAACACGCGCGGCCCGACGTCGGCCTCGGCGCCGAGCCATTCCTCGCCGTGCTCGCTCTCGGGCCTCGGCAGCCGCTTGACGTTGCGGATGACGGCCAGCCGCGACGCCGCCAGCGCCAGGACCAGCGCGCCTCCGCCGGCGACGGCGAGCGACGTGCGCAAGCCCGAGTGCTCGCCAAGCCAGCCGCCGAGCAGCGCGCCCGGCCCCGCCGGGATCAGGATCAGCCAGCGCATCGTGCTCGTCATGCGGCCGAGCAAGGGCGCAGGCGTCACCGCCTGGCGCAGGGCCAGGAAGTTGATGAAGATCAGCACGGCTCCGCTCGCGAACATCATCAACGTCACCGTGAACGCGACGACGCCCCAGACGTTGGCAGGCGCTGCCGACAGCAGCAGCCAGCCGGCGCCGCAGATGCCGATGCCGAGGACGAGGCAGGGCCCCGGCCCGACGCGGCGGCTGATGCGGTTGCCGAACACGCTCGCGATGATCGTGCCGACGCCCATGCCCGTGTAGCTGAGCCCGATCGCCTGCTCCGAGAGGCCGAGCGTGCGCGTCGCGAAGAGGATCTGCACGACGAAGGCCGCATGGTGGCAAGCCTGCCAGAGGCCGACGACGAAGGCCAGCGCGACGAGCAGGCGGTGCCGCTTGACGAAGCGCACGCCGGCCTTCAGATCGGCCCAGAACTGCGCCGCCGCCGTCCCCTCGCCGCGGCTCCTCGCCAGCGGCTCGTGGACGACGACGCCGCGCAGGATCGCCGCCGAGACGGTGACGAGCACGGCATCGACGAGCAGCGCCAGCGGCGCGCCGACGACCTTGATCAGCGCGCCGGCCAGGCCCGGCCCCGCGACCTCGGCGCCCGAGCTGGCGAGCGCGTTCTTCGCGTGCGCCTCGACCAGCCGGTCGCGGGAGACGACCTGCGTCAGCACGATCTGCGCGGCGCTGCCGGCGATCGTGTAGACGATGCCGATGACGAAGCCGCAGACGTAGAGCCAGTGGATCGACAGCCACCCCGCCCACCAGGCGAACGGCACGCTCGCGACAGCGACGCCGATCGTCAACTCGCCGGCGATGTAGATCGGCAGCTTCTTGACGCGGTCGAGCCAAACGCCGGCCGGCAGCGAGAAGAGCACGAAGGGCAGGATCTCCATCGCCGTGAGCAGGCCCATCTGCGTCGGGCTCGCGCGCAGCAGCACCGCCGCCGTCAGCGGCAGGGCGAGCATCGTCACCTGCCCGCCGAACGAGCTGATGAGGATCGACGTCCACAGGCGCCGATACGCGAGGTCGCGCAGCAGGTCGGTAGGCGACAGCTGCGGCCATGCGGATAACAGTGTTCTTGTCGTTCTCGAAAGCCAGTTCATGGCTTCACCTTCTCTTTCCATCGCGGCTGCCCGGTGAGGCGGCCTGGCGGGCCGGGTGGGCCCTTGCAGCGGGGAAACGGAGTGCATGCAAATCGATTCTTCCGCTGATCTCTCAGCGGAACTTCGATGCAGCGAAGGAGGCTGAGAGGACTAGATCGGCACCGGTGCGCGAACGCCGCCGGAACGAATGGCCATGCCGGCAAGGGCAAGCCACGGCCGAGCGACGCCGAGGGCGCCGTGGTCGATGGGGTTGCAGTTGCGGGTCATGGTGTCGTCGATCTCGTTGAAGACGCGCATCGTAGCAGCGAGGCACGGACCTGCGCAACGGCAGCGACCATGAGGCGTTGCGCCGCGCCCACTTTTCCCGCTCCGCGCAAGGCGCGTCGGGCGCGGCCGGGCGCGCGCGGCGCTACCGCAGGACGCGATGCTCGCGACGACGCCGGCCGCGCTTGCGAAGCGAAGGGCGCCGTCACACCATGGCGCGCCGTTCAATGTCACGAGCGATGTAAAAGGAAGCCACGATGTCCGCCGCCAGCCCTCTCGTTCCCGACGCGCACGCGAGCTCGCGCGCGTCGCGGCTCTGGCTCATCGCCGGGCTCGCCGCTGCGGCCTTGTGTCTCCACGGCCCGATCGCGCAGTGGGCCGACTACCACGCCTTCGCTGACCAGCGTGCGTGGCTCGACGTGCCGAACGCCGCCAACGTGCTCAGCAACCTGCCGTTTCTCGCCGTCGGCTGCTGGGGCCTGTGGCGCCTGCGCGGCAGCGCGTCGGTGACGGCAGCGGCGTGGCGGATCTTCAGCGTCGCGCTCGCCTGCACGGCGGCGGGCTCGGCGATCTATCACTGGGCGCCGTCGAATGCGACGCTGGTCGGCGACCGGCTGCCGATCGCCTGGGCTTGCGCCGCGCTGCTCTGCGCCTTTCTCGCGGAGCGCGTGCAGCCGCGCTGGTGCGATGCGCGCGTGCTCGGCGCTGCCCTGTTCGCGGCGACTCTGTCGGTCATCTACTGGTGGATCAGCGAGCGTGGCGGCGACGGCGACCTGCGGCCCTATCTGTTCGTGCAGTTCCTGCCGGGGCTGCTCGTCCCCGCGGCGCTCTGGCTCGGGCTCGCGCCGACGTTCGAGGCGGCCACGCCGGCATCCGCCTGGTGGGCGTTGCTCGGCTTCTACGCCGCGGCCAAGCTCATGGAGATGGCCGACCACGCCGTCTTCGACGCCTCGATCGCCTTCGTCAGCGGCCACACGCTGAAGCACCTGCTCGCCGCGGCCGGCGCCGCCTGGCTGCTCGCCGCGGCGACGCGAGGCCGCGACGGACCCGCCGCTCAGCTCCGGTAGTCGGCGTTGATCTTCACGTAGTCGTGGCTCAGGTCGCAGGTCCACACCGTGGCTTCGTGCGGGCCGCGGTGCAGGTCGACGCGCACCGTGATCTCGTTCTGCTTCATGACACGCTTGCCGTCTTCCTCACGGTACGCGGGGTGCCGGCCGCCGCCGACTGCGACGTGCACGCCGTCGAGGAACAGGTCGATCTTGGTCTGGTCGAGGTCGGCGATGCCGGCGTAGCCGACGGCGGCGAGGATGCGGCCGAGGTTCGGGTCGCTGGCGAAGAACGCGGTCTTGACCAGCGGCGAATGGGCGATCGCGTAGGCGACCAGGCGGCACTCGGCGACGCTCGCGCCGCCCTCGACGCGAATGGTGATGAACTTGGTGGCGCCCTCGCCGTCGCGGACGATCGCCTGCGCGAGTTGCAGCGAGACGTCGATCACGGCCTCGCGCAAGGCGCGCCCTTCGGCGCTGTCTAGCCTGTCGATCGGCGCATTGCCGGCGCGGTGCGTCGCGATCAGGATGAACGAATCGTTGGTCGAGGTATCGCCGTCGATCGTGATGCGGTTGAACGACTCGTCGGCCGCTTCGCGGACGAGCTGCTGCACGAGCGCCGGAGCGATCGCCGCGTCGGTGGCGACGAAGCCGAGCATCGTCGCCATGTTCGGCCGGATCATCCCGGCGCCCTTGGCGATGCCGGTGACGGCGACGGTCTTGCCGCCGATGGAGAGCGTTGCCGATGCCGCCTTCGGAACGGTATCGGTCGTCATGATCGCCTCGGCGGCGGCGGCCCAGCCGTCGGGCCGCGCGTCGGCGAGCGCGGCCGGCAAGGCGGCCTCGATGCGGTCGTTGGGAAGCGGCTCCATGATCACGCCGGTGGAGAACGGCAGCACCTGCTCGGGCGCGCAGCCGGGAAGCAGGGCCGCGAGCGCGGCGCATGTGGAGCGCGCGCGCGCCAGGCCGTCCTCACCGGTGCCGGCGTTGGCGTTGCCGGTGTTGACGAGGAGCGCCCGCACGCCCGACCCCGCCACCAGGTGGGCGCGACACAGCTGCACGGGCGCGGCGCAGAAGCGGTTCGCCGTGAAGACGCCGGCGACGGATGCGCCGGGGGCGAGAGTCATGACGGTGACGTCGCGGCGGTTCGCCTTGCGAACGCCGGCCATAGCGGTGCCGATCGAGACACCACCAATGGCGGCAAGGGTCGACGCATTCGGCGCTCTTTGGTTTATGGGCATGCCCTGAGTACCAGCAGAAGGGTGCGTCACATTCTAAGAACGCAGAACTACTCGAACCAGAGTCCACGCGCTCTTGCCCGGCCCACCAGCACAATCGCAACAAGTAGCGTCAACCGGCAGCTAAACCAGCTTGTCTCGAACAAACGCGACAGAACGTTCATCAAGGTCTGTGCAAACTCTCTGGGTCGCACCTTCGTCTCGCACGACTTCGACGATTTTCCAAACGCCAAACGTCGAGAAATCGGCAAGCTTTTCGCGATCTCTATTGTGGACGCGGGAACATGTGCGCCTGCGCGAGCAGGACGCCAGGTCGCGGATCGTCGTGCTGACCGCGCAGGTGCTGATGGGAGTGGTCGACGAGACCGACATCGCCGAAGCCGTGAAGGCGCACGGCCTCGTGTTCAGCGAGAAGCCGGTGCGGATGTCGATCCTCTCGGCGACGCTGGCCCCCGCCTTCGCGGGGGCTCAGTAGCGAGCGGCCAGGCGCAGACGCGGGAGCCCGCCTTCCCTGTCCGGTTCGACCGCCATTTGCCGTCCTCTCCTGCAGGGGCCCTTCGCTCCACGGCAGGGCACGGCGGACATGAACGGAAACGATCCGTTCACGCACCGTTTCAAACCGATCCGCTGCATTGGCAAAGCGTTCGCACATGGACCCTAGCCTTTGAATCGGGCGGTCCATGACGCCGGCCGCACGCTTTGAAGGAGGATCGCCATGAACGATTCGAACGCCTCGCCCGCCTGCGTCGCCTGCGGTCACTACGAGCTGTGCTTCCGTTCGCTGTCGGATCCGGGCCGCGCGCTGGGCTTTCCTTGCGACGCGGCCGGCCGCGTCGACCTCGACGCGCTCAGCGAGCGCGCCCGCATGAGCTACTTCTACGCCCGCACGGTGATCGGCCGCGAATACGCGATCCCGGCGGTGGCGCCCCGCTTCCTGCACTGATCCGCCCGGAGCGCACATTCGGGCGAGCCTCTCGGGGCTCGCGAGCTCACTTCGGAGGCGGAACGAACATTCGACGCCTCGGCAGCTGCGCCGAGGCGGTCGAACCCGGCGGCGACACCTGGATCTGCTTGATGCTCCCGACCTTGCCTGTCCCGGTCTGCCCCGGCCCGGGCGAAGCGGGATCGACTCGGGCTGCCCCGAACGAAAAGCTGTTCTCTTCGACCCATTGGGGCGCCTGCCTGCGCGGCTGCTTGCCGGATTGCGCGCCCATCCTGTTGGCCGCTGTCGTCGCTCCCTGCTTGCCGGGTGCGACCTGACTGTCGCTCGAGGCGCGTTGGGAAGTGCTCCGTTTCCCC
>DATMGW010000317.1:0-5763 GCA_035555295.1 Caldimonas sp. | reverse complement strand
CTGGAGCGCACGCAGCCGCTTCTGCCAATGGGCTTTGGCTATGTCGAGGGCGTGACCCACGACTACGTTCGCCACGGCACCACGACCTTGTTCGCCGCACTCAACGTTGCCAACGGGCAGGTGATCTCTCGAGTTCGAACTTAGCACCGGCATCAGGAATTCCTCGATTTTCTGCGCCAGATCGTTCAGCGTCACAACGCCGACACCACGCCGTTCAAGTGGGTCGCTACCGCGGACTCGATACTGCAGAAGGTCGAGAAAATCGCAAAACGTATTTCCGCGACAGGACACTAGCGCGGAGCGAAATCCGCCTCAGGCGTCGCGCGCTGCCCTCTTGCGCTCGTGCTCCTTGAGGTGGCGCTTCCTGATGCGGATCGCCTTCGGCGTGATCTCGACGAGCTCGTCGTCGGCGATGAACTCCACCGCGTACTCCAGCGTCAGCTGGATCGCCGGCGTGATCTTGATCGCGTCCTCCTTGCCGGAGACGCGAAAGTTCGTGAGCTGCTTGCCGCGCACGGCGTTGACGACGATGTCGTTGTCGCGGCTGTGGATGCCGATCACCATGCCTTCGTAGAGCGGATCGCCGGCCCTGACGAACATGCGGCCGCGATCGTCGAGCTTGCCGAGCGAATAGGTCACGGCCTCGCCGTCGTCCTGGCTGATCAGGACGCCGTTCTTGCGCCCTTCGATCTCGCCCTTGTAGGCCTCGTAGCTGTCGAAGATGTTGCTGATCAGCCCGGTGCCTCGCGTCAGGTTGAGGAACTCGTTCTGGAAGCCGATCAGCCCGCGCGCCGGAATCCGGTAGTCGAGGCGGACCCGCCCCATGGCGTCCGACTCCATGTTGACGAGGTCGGCGCGGCGCTCGCCGAGCGCCTGCATGACGGCACCCTGGTGCTGGTCCTCGACGTCGACGGTGAGGAACTCGATCGGCTCGAGGCGCACTCCGCCTTCCTCGTGGAAGACGACGCGCGGCTTCGAGACGGCGAGCTCGTAGCCCTCGCGGCGCATGTTCTCGAGCAGGATCGTCAAGTGCAATTCGCCCCGGCCGGAGACCTCGAAGATGCCGTCCTCGTCGGTGTCGCGCACCTTCAGCGCGACGTTGCTCTGCAGCTCGCGGTCGAGGCGGTCGCGGATCTGCCGGCTCGTCACGAACTTTCCTTCACGACCGGCGAGCGGCGAGTTGTTGACGCAGAAGTTCATCGTCAGCGTCGGCTCGTCGACCTGCAGCATCGGCAGCGGCAGGGGGCGTTCGAGGTCGGTCAGCGTCACGCCGATGCCGATGCCCTCGATGCCGTTGACGAGGACGATGTCGCCCGGCCCGGCCTCACTCGCCTGCTGCCGCTCGAGGCCCTCGAACTTCAGCACCTGGTTGACTCGCGCCCGCACCGGCGCGGAATCGGGCCCGGCGTACATCGCCACGTCCTGCATCGGCTTGAGAGTGCCCTGGTTGATGCGGCCGATGCCGATCCGGCCGACGTAGGTCGAGTAGTCGAGCGAGCAGATCTGCAGTTGCAGGGGACCGTCGGGCGAACCCTCGTGCGCCGGCACGTGCTCGAGGATGGCGTCGAAGAGCGGGGCGAGGTCGGTACCCGTCTCGCCCTTGACGAGCGTCGCCCAGCCGTTCAGCCCCGACGCGAAGACAACCGGGAAATCGAGCTGCGCCTCGCTCGCGCCGAGCTTGTCGAACAGGTCGAAGGTGGCGTTGACGACGTAGTCCTCGCGCGCGCCCGGCCGATCGACCTTGTTGACGACGACGATCGGCTTGAGGCCCAGCGCCAGCGCCTTCCTCGTGACGAAGCGCGTCTGCGGCATCGGCCCTTCGACGGCGTCGACGAGGAGCAGCACGCTGTCGACCATCGACAGCACGCGCTCGACCTCGCCGCCGAAGTCGGCGTGGCCGGGCGTGTCGACGATGTTGACGTGCGTGCCCTTCCACTCGACGGCGCAGTTCTTCGCCAGGATCGTGATGCCGCGTTCGCGCTCGAGGTCGTTCGAATCCATGATTCGCTCGGCCACCTTTTCGTTGGCGCGAAAGGTCCCGCTCTGGCGCAGCAGCTGGTCGACGAGCGTCGTCTTGCCGTGGTCGACGTGGGCGATGATCGCGATGTTTCTGATCTGGCGCGTCATGAGAGGAGGCTTTCGGATTCTTCGTTTCGGGGGCCGGGCGCGGCCGATGCGGTGGTCACTTCGTCAGGGCTGAGCAGGCGCGCCGCGATCAGTTCGCCGCCTTCCACGTGGCCGATCCCGAGGAACGCCTCGCCAGGCCCGTAGACGCGAACCTGCGTCGCGTCGGCGAGGCCGAGGCGGCGCCGCGCGCCGGCGAGAAAGCGCCCGGCGTCTTCGCCGCCCAGGCAGACCTGCGGCCAGTCGGCGACAAGCGCGTCGACGGGAAGGAGCCGGTCGTCGCGGGCGCGCTCGGAAAGCTCGGCCAGGCGCTCGATCGGGAGCGCGCCGGCGAGGCCGAGGCGGCCACTGCCGGTGCGTCGCAGCCCCGCCAGGTGCGCGCCGCAACCGAGTGCTTCGCCGATGTCGGCGGCGAGCGTGCGGATGTACGTCCCCTTGCTGCACGAGACGTCGAGTGTCCAGACGTCGGCGGCGCCTTCGACGACGGTGATCGCGTGGATCGTCACGGTTCGCGCTTCGCGCTCGACCGCGACGCCGGCGCGTGCGTATTCATAGAGTGGCTTGCCGGCGTGCTTGAGCGCTGAATGCATCGGCGGAAGCTGGCGGATCGCGCCGACGAAAGCCGCGCATGCCGCTTCGATCCCGGAACGATCGACACGGGTTTCACGGACACGAACGACCTCGCCTTCCGCGTCGGCCGTCGTCGTCGTCACGCCGAGTCTGAGCGTCGCGAGGTAGCGCTTGTCGGCATCGAGGCTCGCCTGTGCGAACTTGGTCGCGGCACCGAAGCACAGCGGCAGAAGTCCGGTGGCCAGCGGATCGAGCGTCCCGGTGTGCCCGACCTTCTCGGCGCGGTACAGCCTCTTGGCCTGCTGCAGCGCCGCGTTGCTCGAGACGCCGTAAGCCTTGTCGAGGAGCAGCACGCCGTGCACGGCGCGACGCTCGAGGCGCTGACGTGGCGCATTCCTCACGTGTCAGTCTTCCCTGGCCCGCGTCGCGTTGGCCTGGGCGATCAGCGCGGTCAGCTCGGCGGCACGTTCGGTCGTCCGGTCGAACTTGAAATGCAAAGTCGGCACGGTATGGATCCGCAGGCGCTTGAACAGGCTGTTGCGTATGAATCCGGCTGCTTCGTTCAGCGCCGCCTCGCACTCGGCCGCGTCGCCGACGAGGACCGAGAAGAACACCGTCGCATGCGCGTAGTCGGCAGTGACCTCGACGGCGTGCACCGTCACCATGCCGATGCGCGGATCCTTCAGGCCGCGGATCAGCTCGGCGACGTCGCGCTGGATCTGGTCGGCGACGCGGAAGCTCCGGTTCGGGATCGATGGTTTGTGTCGCATGGGATCTCCTGCCTGGGCTCAAACAAGAACCCCGCCGTCTTTTGGAGGGCGGGGTTCGGGCGAAAGCCGTTTCCGCCTACAGCGTTCGAGCGACTTCCTTCACCTCGAAGAATTCGAGCTGGTCGCCTTCCTTGATGTCGTTGTAGTTCTTCAGCTTGATGCCGCACTCGAAGCCGGCGGCGACTTCGCGCACGTCGTCCTTCATGCGGCGCACCGACTCGACCTCGCCGGTGTGGACGACGATGTTGTCGCGCAGCAGGCGGAAGCGCGCGCCGCGCCGCACCACTCCGGCGGTGACCATCGAACCGGCCACCGTGCCGATCTTCGAGGCGACGAACACGGTGCGGATCTCCGCCGTGCCGATCGTCTCTTCGCGCTGCTCGGGGGCGAGCATGCCGGTCATCGCCGCTTTGATCTCGTCGACCGCGTCGTAGATGATGTTGTAGTAGCGGATGTCGACGCCGTTGTTCTCGGCGAGCTTCCTCGACCCGGCGTCGGCGCGGACGTTGAAGCCGACGATGACGGCCTTCGACGCGATCGCGAGGTTGATGTCGCTCTCGCTGATGCCGCCGACCGCGGCGTGAACGATCTGCACCTTGACCTCGTCGGTCGAGAGCTTGAGCAGCGATTGCGCCAATGCTTCCTGCGAACCCTGCACATCGGCCTTGACGATGAGCGGGAGCACCTGCTTGGCGCCCTGCCCCATCTGGTCCATCATGTTCTCGAGGTTCGCCGCCTGGCGCTTGGCGAGCTTGACGTCGCGGTACTTGCCCTGGCGGAAGGTCGCGATCTCGCGCGCCCGGCGCTCGTCGCCGAGGACCATGAACTCGTCGCCGGCCTGCGGCACTTCGGTCAGGCCCTGGATCTCGACCGGAATCGACGGGCCCGCTTCGGTGACCGCCTTGCCGTCCTCGTCGAGCATCGCGCGCACCCGGCCGAAGCTCGAGCCCGCGAGCACGACATCGCCGCGCTTCAACGTGCCGCTTTGCACGAGTACGGTTGCGACCGGGCCGCGGCCCTTGTCGAGCTGCGCCTCGATGACGAGTCCCTTGGCCATCGCGTTCTTCGGCGCGTTGAGTTCGAGCACCTCGGCCTGCAGCAGCACCTGTTCGAGCAGCGTGTCGATGCCCTCCCCGGTCTTCGCCGAGACCGGGACAAAAGGCGAATCGCCGCCAAAATCCTCGGGGACGACCTGCTCGGCGACGAGCTCCGACTTCAGGCGCTCGATGTTCGCTTCCGGCTTGTCGATCTTGTTCATCGCCACGACGATCGGCACCTTCGCCGCCCTGGCGTGCGCGATCGCCTCCTTCGTCTGCGGCATGACGCCGTCGTCCGCGGCGACGACGAGGATGACGATGTCGGTCGCCTTGGCGCCGCGCGCGCGCATCGCCGTGAAGGCGGCGTGGCCCGGGGTATCGAGGAAGGTGATCATGCCGCGCGGCGTCTCGACGTGATAGGCGCCGATGTGCTGCGTGATGCCGCCCGCTTCTCCGGCGGCGACGCGGCTGCGCCTGATGTAGTCGAGCAGCGAGGTCTTGCCGTGGTCGACGTGGCCCATCACGGTCACGACCGGGGCGCGCGGCTCCGACTCATGCGCCGTTTCCGTCTCGGCATCCTCGAGGAAGGCTTCCGGATCGTCGAGCTTGGCGGCCATCGCCGTGTGGCCCATCTCCTCGACGACGATCATCGCCGTCTCCTGGTCGAGCTGCTGGTTGATGGTGACCATCTGGCCCAGCTTCATCAGCTGCTTGATGACCTCGGAGGCCTTCACCGACATCTTGTGCGCCAGGTCGGCGACGCTGATCGTCTCCGGAATGTGCACTTCCTGCGCCTGGAATTCGGCCGGGGCGACGAACGAGCTCGGCGCACCGTCGTTGCGCTCGCCGCGCCGTCCCGCGCGCGGCGCACGCCAGCCGGCGCGACCGGCACCCGGCGCGCCGCGCGGAGCGGCCTTGAGCGCGCGCTTTTTCGCCGCGTCGTCGGCCCAGCTCGACGAAAGCTTCTCCGACTTGATCGACTTCTTGTCGCCGGGCTTGGCCACGCCGGGCGCAGCCGCGCCGGGAGTTCCCGCCTTCTTGTGGATCGTTCCCTTGATCGCTTCCTTGGCCGGCTCGGCCGCCTTGGTCTCGTCTGGCTTCTTCGCGACGAGCACCTTCTTCGGCCCCGACATCATGGTGCGGATCGCTGCCGCTTCGTCTTCGGCGGCCTTGCGGCGCTTGGCCAGATCGGCGGCGCGCTGTTTTTCCTCGTTCTCGAGCGTTCCCGCCTTGACGACGCGCAGCGCCGGCTTGACCGGCTC
>DATMGW010000316.1:0-2135 GCA_035555295.1 Caldimonas sp. | reverse complement strand
CTCCGTCTGCGGCGGCTGCCTGGCGCTGATGGATGCCGGCGTGCCGCTGAAGGCGCACGTCGCCGGAATCGCCATGGGCCTGATCAAGGATGGCAACCGCTTCGCCGTGCTGACCGACATCCTCGGCGACGAGGACCACCTCGGCGACATGGACTTCAAGGTCGCCGGCACGACGACCGGCGTGACGGCCCTGCAGATGGACATCAAGATCCAGGGCATCACCAAGGAGATCATGCAGGTGGCGCTCGCCCAGGCCAAGGAAGCGCGCCTGCACATCCTGGGCAAGATGACCGAAGTCGTCGGCGGCGCCAAGGCGGAGGTCTCGCAGTTCGCGCCGCGCCTGTACACGATGAAGATCAACCCGGAGAAGATCCGCGACGTCATCGGCAAGGGCGGCTCGACGATCCGTGCCCTGACCGAGGAAACCGGCTGCACGATCGACATCGGCGAGGACGGCACGATCACGATCGCTTCGACCGACGCCGACAAGGCAGCGCACGCGAGAAAGCGCATCGAGGAGATCACCGCCGAGGTCGAGGTCGGCAAGATCTACGAAGGCCCGATCACCAAGATCCTCGATTTCGGCGCGCTCGTGAACCTGCTGCCCGGCAAGGACGGCCTGTTGCACATCAGCCAGATCGCGCACCAGCGCGTCGAGAAGGTGACGGACTACCTGAAGGAAGGCCAGATCGTTCGCGTCAAGGTTCTCGAGACCGACGAAAAAGGGCGCGTCAAGCTCTCGATGAAGGCGCTGCTCGACCGCGAAGCGCCGCGCGAGCAGCACGCGCACCAAGAGTGACGGCGCGGTTCGCCCCGTGAAAGCGATCGAGATCACGGCACCCGGCGGGCCCGACGTCCTGCGGCTCTGCGAACGGCCGCAGCCCGCCGCGGGCGTGCGCGAGGCGCTGATCCGCGTCGCGGCGTCGGGCATCAACCGGCCCGATGTCCTGCAGAGGAAGGGCCTCTATCCGGTGCCTCCGGGAGCGTCGGATCTGCCCGGGCTCGAAGTCGCGGGGACGATCGTCGCAGGCGACGCCGTCGCATTGCGTGCCGCCGGGCTCGGCATCGGCGACCGGGTCTGTGCCCTCGTCGCCGGCGGCGGCTACGCCGAATACTGCGTCGCGCCGGTCGGCCAATGCCTGCCGACGCCCGGGAAGCTGAGCGACGTGGAATCGGCCAGCCTGCCCGAGACCTTCTTCACCGTCTGGTCGAACGTCTTCGATCGCGGCCGCCTGCAACCGGGCGAGACGCTGCTCGTGCAGGGCGGCTCGAGCGGCATCGGCGTCACGGCGATCCAGCTCGCCAAGGCGCACGGCGCGACGGTGATCGTCACCGTCGGCTCCGAAGAGAAGGCCGCGGCCTGCCGTGCACTCGGCGCCGATCATGCGATCAACTACAAGACGCAGGACTTCGCCGCCGAGGTCGAGCGCATCACGGCGAAGGCCGGTGCCGATGTGATCCTCGACATGGTCGCCGGCGACTACGTCGAACGCGAGGTCAGGTGCCTCGCCGACGAAGGCCGCCTCGTGATCATTGCCGTGCAAGGCGGGATCGATGCCCGCGTCGACGCCAGCCTCGTCCTGCGCCGCCGTCTCACGATCACCGGCTCGACGCTGCGGCCGCGGCCGGTGGCGTTCAAGAGCGCGATCGCCGCGGCGCTGAAGCGATCGGTCTGGCCCTGGCTCGAGGCGGGAACCGTCAAGCCCGTGATCCACGAAGTCTTCCCCGCCGCCGAGGTGGCGCGGGCGCATGCATTGATGGATACGCACCGGCACATCGGCAAGCTGGTGCTCGCGTGGTGAGCGCTGCCGCGCGCCGAGGCAGGCTCGTCGTCGGCAACTGGAAGATGAACGGCAGCCGGGCGAGCAACGCCGTCTTGCTCGACGAACTCAAGCGCGCCGCGCCGTTCGCCGTCGCCGTCGCCGTTTGCGCGCCGATGCCCTACCTCGCCGATGTCGGCGCGGCCTTGCAGGGGACGACCATCGCCTGGGGCGCACAGGATTGTTCGAGCCACGACGCGGGCGCGTTCACCGGCGAGGTCTCGGCGGCCATGCTCGCGGAGTTCGGCTGCCGATTCGTCATCGTCGGCCATTCCGAGCGGCGCGCGCTGCACGGCGAAAGCGACCGGCTGGTCG
>DATMGW010000315.1:0-2871 GCA_035555295.1 Caldimonas sp. | reverse complement strand
CCCGGCCAAGCTGGCCGCTCGCGAGGCCGAATACAAGGCCAAGTTCGCCAATCCCTTTATTGCAAGCGCCCGTGGTTACATCGACGACGTGATCCAGCCGCACGAGACGAGGCGGCGCATCTGCCGCTCGCTCGTCATGCTGGCGAGCAAGAAGGTCGACGACCCGTGGCGCAAGCACGGCAACATTCCGCTGTGAGCGGTGCCACGCGCTTGCTTCGTTCATCGGGCTCGACCATCGAATGTTCAAGAAGATCCTGATCGCCAACCGCGGCGAGATCGCCTGCCGCGTCATCAAGACAGCGCGGCGCATGGGCATCGCGACGGTCGCCGTGTATTCCGAGGCCGATCAGGACGGGCTGCACGTCGGGCTGGCCGACGAAGCCGTCCTCATCGGCGCGGCGGCGAGCCGCGACTCGTACCTGTCGATGGACAAGGTCATCGCCGCCTGCAAGCAGACTGGCGCCGAGGCGGTGCATCCCGGCTACGGCTTTCTCTCGGAGAACGCAACCTTCGCGCGACGCGTCGAGGAAGAGGGCATCGTCTTCATCGGCCCGAAGCACGCCGCGATCGCGGCGATGGGCGACAAGATCGCGTCGAAGAAGCTCGCGATAGCCGCCAAGGTCTCGACGATTCCCGGTCACAACGCGGCGATCGACAGCGCCGGGCTGGCCGTCGAGATCGCGAACAAGATCGGCTACCCGGTGATGATCAAGGCGTCGGCCGGGGGCGGCGGCAAGGGCCTGCGCGTCGCCTGGAATGATGCGCAGGCGGCAGAAGGCTTCGCCTCGTGCCGCAACGAGGCGAAGGCGAGCTTCGGCGACGACCGCGTCTTCGTCGAGAAATTCGTCGAGCAGCCGCGCCACATCGAGATCCAGGTGCTCGGCGACGCGCACGGCCACTGCGTCTACCTGTGGGAACGCGAGTGCTCGATCCAGCGCCGGCACCAGAAGGTGGTCGAGGAAGCGCCGAGCCCGTTTCTCGACGACGCGACGCGCCGCGCCATGGGCGAGCAGGCGGTCGCGCTCGCCAAGGCCGTGAACTACCAGTCGGCGGGAACGGTCGAGTTCGTCGTCGGCAAGGACAAGCGCTTCTTCTTCCTCGAGATGAATACCCGGCTGCAGGTCGAGCACCCGGTGACCGAGGCGATCACCGGGCTCGACCTGGTCGAGCAGATGATCCGCGTCGCCGCCGGCGAGAAGCTCGCGTTCACGCAGGCCGAGGTGGCGCGGCGCGGCTGGGCGATCGAGTGCCGCATCAACGCCGAGGATCCGCTGCGTGGCTTTCTGCCGAGCACTGGCCGGCTCGTGACCTTCCGGCCGCCCGAGCAGACGATCTTCGCCGGCGCGCCGGCGCTCGGCGTCGAGGGGGTTCGCGTTGATACCGGCGTCTACGAAGGGGGCGAGATCCCGATCCACTACGACTCGATGATCTGCAAGCTGATCGCCGTCGGCGCCGACCGCGCCGCGGCGATCGCGACGATGAAGGACGCGCTCGGCGGCTTCGTCGTTCGCGGCGTCGCGAGCAACATCGCGTTCCAGTCGGCGTTGTTCGGCCAGCCGCGCTTTGCCGCCGGCGATTTCGACACGGGATTCATCGCCGAGACGTATCCGCAGGGGTTCGACGCCGCGCAGACGGCACACGCCGACCCAACCTTTCTGCTCGCACTCGCCGTGGCGACGAACCGCCGCCTGCTCGCCCGCTCGGCCGGCATCTCGGGCCAGCTGCCGGGGCACGAGCTGCAGATCGGCGAAGCCTTCGTCGTCGTCCAGGTCGACGCGGCGGGCCGCCGCACCGAGACGCCGGCCAGCGTGCGCGTCGACGGGCGCGATCACCTGGTGACGATCGCCGGACGAACGCTTCGACTCTCGTTCGCCAGCCCGACGCGCGACATCGCGACCGTGGGCCTCGTCGACGCGAAGCCTTTTCGCGCCCAGATCGAGCGGCTCGGCCTCGCCTATCGGGTCTCCCACGGCGGCGCCCAGGTCGACGTCCGCGTGCTCTCGCCGCGCGCCGCCGAGCTGCACGCGCTGATGCCGTTCAAGCCGCCACCCGACATGTCGCGCTTCCTGCTCTCGCCGATGCCCGGGCTGCTCGTCGAGGTCGCCGTGACGGCCGGCCAGACGGTGCGTCCCGGCGAGCGCCTCGCGGTCATCGAGGCGATGAAGATGGAGAACATCCTTGTCGCCGCGCAGCACGGCGTCGTTGCGCGCGTCGTCGCCGGCAAGGGCGCGAGCCTCGCCGTCGACGACGTCATCCTCGAGTTCGAAAGCACGGGGCCGGCGCGATGAAGGCCGAAGTGCCGCCGCGGCCCTTCGTCGTCCTCGGCGTCCAGCAGGTGGCGATCGGTGCCCTCAGCAAGGCGAAGCTGCGTACGCTCTGGGTCGACATGCTCGGCCTCGAAGCCTCGGGCCACTTTCGCAGCGAGCGCGAGAACGTCGACGAAGACATCTGCACGATCGGCAGCGGTGCGACGAAGGTCGAGGTCGATCTGATGGAGCCGATCGATCCCGAAGGCAAGCCCGCGGTCCACGCCACGCCGCTCAACCACGTCGGCCTGTGGATCGACGATCTCGGCGCCGCCGTGCGCTGGCTCGGCGCGCGCGGCGTCCGCTTCGCGCCGGGTGGCATTCGCCCGGGTGCGGCGGGCCACGACGTCTGCTTTCTTCATCCGAAGGCGAACGAGGAGTTTCCGATCGCCGGCGAAGGCGTCCTGATCGAGCTCGTCCAGGCGCCCGCCGAGGTCATCGCCGCCCTGCGCCCGAAGGCCGGTGCCTGAGCGGCGAGAATCGAGCCGGTTGCGCCGATGACGATCCGCACGATCCTGAAGATGGGCGATCCGCGCCTGCTGCGCATCGCTCGTCCTGTCGAGCG
>DATMGW010000314.1:0-4443 GCA_035555295.1 Caldimonas sp. | reverse complement strand
CGTGAGTGAACACGTGGACGACGTGCAGGCCCATCAGCGCGGCGAGCCGGATCGCCGGCCGCATGTAGTCGGAGAAGATGAGGAAGGTCGAGCCGTAGGCGATGAAGCCGCCGTGCGCGGCAAGGCCGTTGACGATCGCGCCCATCGCGTGCTCGCGCACGCCGAAGTGGACGTTGCGGCCGGCTGCGCTCCAGCCGCCGGCGTCCGACCCTTCGCTGTCTTCGCCGGCGACGAGCGGCGGGTTGAAATCGCCCTGGCCCGTCAGCTCGGTGTGGGTCGAAGGGTCGAGGTCGGCCGAGCCGCCGACCAGCGCGGGCAGCTTCGGCGCGATCGCGTTCATCACCTTGCCGCCAGCGACGCGTGTCGCCATGCCCTTCGCATCGGCAGCGAACACCGGGATGTCGGCGTCCCAGCCAGCGGGCAGCTCGGCCTTCTGGCGCAGATCGAACTCCCGGGCGAGCTCGGGATAGGCACGTGCGTAGGCGGCCATGCGATCGTTCCAGTCGAACTCGACCTTCGCGCCTCGCTCGAGCGCCTCGCGAAAGCGGGCCAGCGCCGGCGCGGGCACGAGGAACGCGGGCTGCTGCGGCCAGCCGAGCTTGTCCTTCGTCTTCGCGACGTCGGCGACGCCGAGCGGCGAACCGTGCGCCTTGAAGCTGTCCTGCTCCGGCGAGCCGAAGCCGAGATGGGTGCGCACGAGGATCAGGCTCGGCCGCGTCGTCTCGGCGCGGGCCTCGGCGAGCGCGGCATCGATCGCCGTCAGGTCGTTGCCGTCGTCGACGCTGATCGTCTGCCAGCCATAGGCGTCGAAGCGCTTGGCGCGGTCCTCGGAGAAGGTCATGTCGGTGCCGGCCGACAGCGTCACCGAGTTGTTGTCGTAGAGGCAGGTCAGCTTGCCGAGCTGGAGATGACCGGCCAGCGACGCAGCTTCCGACGCCACGCCTTCCATCAGATCGCCGTCGCTGACGATCGCCCACGTATGGTGGTCGACGATGGAGTGGCCTTCGCGGTTGTAGCGAGCCGCGAGATGCGCTTCCGCGATGGCCATGCCGACCGCGTTGGCCAGCCCCTGGCCGAGCGGCCCGGTCGTGACCTCGACGCCGGCCGTGTGGCCGCGCTCGGGATGCCCCGGCGCCTTGCTGCCCCACTGGCGAAAGTGCCGGAGGTCGTCGAGCGACAGGTCGTAGCCGGTGACGTGCAGCAGGCTGTAGAGCAGCGCCGAGCCGTGCCCGGCCGAGAGCACGAAGCGATCTCGGTCGGGCCAGTGCGGATGCGCGGGGTTGTGCTTCAGCTGCCTCGTCCACAGGGCATAGGCCATCGGCGCGGCGCCAAGCGGCAATCCGGGATGCCCGCTGTTCGCCTGCTGCACCATGTCGACGGAGAGAAAGCGCAGGGTATCGACGCATTGCTGGTCGAGCGTGTCGGACATCGTGATTCCTTTCAGCTTTCAGGAGCCAGGCGCCGCGGCGACCTCGGCATCGGTGTTCGGGTCGTAGCGGCCGCGCCGCGCCAGGCGATTGCGGCCGGTGCTCATCGCGAGCAGACCGCGATCGCCGGCGACGAGCGCCTGCACGCAGTCGATGACCCGTTGTGTCTGCATGTCAACGCTCCTTGCCCGGCGCGCGCCGCGCGCCGTCGGCTCCGGCAGGCGCCGCGATAGCGCGGTCGACGATCGCCTGCGCCTCCTTCAGGATCCGCTGAAGATGGTCGGCGCTGGCGAAGCTCTCGGCGTAGATCTTGTAGATGTCTTCGGTCCCCGACGGACGCGCCGCGAACCAGCCGCTCTCGGCGACGACCTTGATACCGCCAATGGCAGCCCCGTTGCCCGGCGCCTTGTCGAGCACGGCGTCGATCTTTTCGCCGGCCAGCTCGCGGCAATCGAGCTGATCGGGCGCGAGCGCGGCGAGTTGCTTCTTCTGTGCGGCCGTGGCCGGCGCCTCGACCCGGTCGGCGAGCGGGCTGCCGAGCTGTTGCGCGAGCTCGTCGTAGAGCCGGCCCGGATCGCGTCCGCAGCGGGCCGTGATCTCGGCCGAGAGCAGGGCCGGGACGAGGCCGTCCTTGTCGGTGGTCCAGACCGTGCCGTCGCGACGCAGGAAGGAGGCGCCCGCGCTCTCTTCGCCGCCGAAGCCGAGCGAGCCGTCGAACAGGCCCGGCGAGAACCACTTGAAGCCGACGGGCACCTCGTACAGCGTGCGCCCGAGGCGCTTGGTCACGAGGTCGATGAGGCGCGTGCTGACGACAGTCTTGCCGATCGCGGCGTGGCTCGGCCACTGCCGATGCCGGAACAGGTAGTCGATGGCGACCGTGAGATAGTGGTTGGGCGGCAGCAGTCCGGCCCCTGGCGTGACGATGCCGTGCCGGTCGTGGTCGGTGTCGCAGGCGAAGGCGATGTCGAAGCGGTCCTTGAGGTCGAGCAGGCGCTGCATCGCATAGGGCGACGACGGGTCCATGCGGATCCGGCCGTCCCAGTCGAGGGTCATGAAGCGAAAGGTCGCGTCGACCACGTCGCTGACCACCGTCAGGTCGATCCGGTAGTGCTCGGCGATCCGGGCCCAGTAGTGCACGCCGGCGCCGCCCAGCGGGTCGACGCCCATGCGGACCTTCGCCGCGCGGATCGCGTCGAAGTCGACGACGTTGCCGAGGTCGGCGACGTAGCTGCCCAGGAAGTCATGCCGGTGCGTCGTCTTCGCGCGCAGCGCCTCGGCGTGGCCGATGCGCTTCACGCCCTGCATGGACTGCTCGAGGAAGCCGTTGGCCGCCGCCTCGATGCCGCCGGTGATCTCGGTGCCCGCCGGGCCGCCGTTCGGCGGGTTGTACTTGAAGCCGCCGTTGTCGGGCGGGTTGTGCGAGGGCGTGACGACGATGCCGTCGGCGAGGTGGCTGGTGCGGCCGCGGTT
This sequence comes from Caldimonas sp., assembly GCA_035555295.1. GTDB lineage: Bacteria > Pseudomonadota > Gammaproteobacteria > Burkholderiales > Burkholderiaceae_C > Schlegelella_A. Next base: position 1,546 of record DATMGW010000314.1, on the reverse strand, counting down.
GTAGGTGAGGATGGCGTGCGAGATCGCCGGCGTCGGCGTGTACTCGTCGTCGGTCGCCAGCATCGTCTCGACGCCGTTGGCGGCCAGCACCTCGAGGGCGCTGGCGCACGCCGGCGCGGAGAGCGCGTGCGTGTCGATGCCGAGGAAGAGCGGGCCGTCGATCCCCTGGCCCCGGCGATAGGCGCAGATCGCCTGCGTGATCGCCAGCACGTGCCGCTCGTTGAACGACAGCGTCAGCGACGAGCCGCGATGCCCCGAGGTGCCGAAGGCGACGCGCTGCGCCGGCACCGACGGATCGGGCATCTCGGTGTAGTAGGCGGTGACGAGCCGGGCGACGTCGACGAGCGACGAGAGCGGTGCCGGCTTTCCGGCGAGCGGACTGATGAGCGTGGTCATGGCATGGTTCTCAGTGCGTGGCCGACGTGGCGCGCAGGCGCCGATAGCGCCGGATCAGCGCGTTGGTCGAGCTGTCGTGCGCGAGCGTCGGCTCGGTCCTGCTCTCGAGCTCGGGAATGGTTCGTTGCGCCAGCACCTTGCCGAGCTCGACGCCCCACTGGTCGAACGAGTCGATGGCCCAGATCACGCCCTGCACGAAGACGCTGTGCTCGTAGAGCGCGACGAGCGCGCCCAGCGTCTTCGGCGTGAGCCTTTCGGCGAGCAGCGTGTTGGTGGGCCGGTTGCCGGCGAAGACGCGATGCGGCACCAGCGCGGCCGGCGTGCCCTCGGCGGCGACCTCGGCGGCGGTCTTGCCGAAGGCCAGCGCCTCGGTCTGCGCGAACAGGTTCGACATCAGCAGGTCGTGCTGGCGGCCGAGCGTGTTCAGGCCCTGGCAAAAGCCGATGAAGTCGCACGGCACGATGCGCGTGCCCTGGTGGATCAGCTGGTAGAACGAGTGCTGGCCATTGGTGCCGGGCTCGCCCCAGAGGATCGGCGCGGTCTCGACGCCGACCGGGCTGCCCGCCAGCGTCACGTGCTTGCCGTTGCTCTCCATCGTCAGCTGCTGCAGGTAGGCGGGCAGGCGCTTCAGGTACTGGTCGTACGGCAGCACCGCGAGCGTTGCCGCGCCGAGGAAGTTGTTGTTCCAGATGGCCAGCAGGCCGAGCAGCGCCGGCATGCTCCGCTCGACGGGAGCGCCGCGGAAGTGCTCATCCATCTCGTGCATCCCGGCCAGCATCTCGCGAAAGTGCGCCGGCCCGATCGCCACCATGGTCGACAGGCCGATCGCCGAATCCATCGAGTAGCGGCCACCGACCCAGTCCCAGAAGCCGAACATGTTCTCGGGCGCGATGCCGAACTTCGCGACGCCCTCGGCGTTAGTGGAAACGGCGACGAAGTGCTTCGCCACCGACTGCTCGCCGCCCAGCCGGCCGACGCTCCAGGCGCGCGCGGCGTGGGCGTTGGTCAGGGTCTCGAGCGTCGTGAACGTCTTCGAACACACGACGAACAGCGTCTCCTGCGGATCGAGGTCGCGCGTGGCTTCGACGAAATCCGTGCCGTCGACATTGGAGACGAAGCGAAAGGTCATGTCCCGCCGGCTGTAGTGGCG
>DATMGW010000313.1:0-3674 GCA_035555295.1 Caldimonas sp. | reverse complement strand
CCTGTCATGCCGGCCTGCGCCTTGAGGTAGTAGGGCCGCGTGTGCTGCCGCTGGCTTTCCGCCAGGTACGGCACGTCGCTGTTCTTCGGGTCGGTGCCGATCGTTCGGGCGAAGACCTCGGCGACGTCGCCGCGCAGCTTGTGCACGGCCGGCACGACGATGTGGCTCGGCGGCTCGTCGTCGAGCTGCTGGATGCGCTCGCCGAGGTCGGTCTCGACGATCTCGATGCCGCGGTTCTCGAGGAAGGGCCGCATCTCGCACTCGTCGGTGAGCATCGACTTGCTCTTGACGAGCGTCGTCGCCCCGTGCGACGAGAGGATCTCGAAGACGATCTGGTTGTGCTCGGCGGCGTCGCGGGCCCAGTGCACGACCATGCCGTTCGCGACCGCGTTCTTCTCGAACTCCTCGAGGTAGTCGCCCAGATGCGTCAGGGTGTGTTCCTTGATCGCCGAGGCGAGCGAGCGCAGCTCCTCCCATTCCGGCATCGCCTCGCTGACAGCGTCGCGCTTCTTGCGCAGGTCCCACAGGCGCTTGTCGTGGAAGTCGGCGTGATCCTTCGCCTCGATGAACTTCGACGACGCCTCTGCGTGGTCGACGCGCCCTGGCACCAGGCTCATTCGCGCGCCCCGTTCAGCACCTGGGCGATGTGGATGAACTTCAGAGGCAGCCCTGCGCGCCGCGCGCAGCCCTGCTGGTGCATGACGCACGACATGTCGGGCGAGACGATGTATTCGGCGCCGGCGCGGTGGTGATCGGCGACCTTGTCGTGCCCCATCTTCGCCGACACGGGCTCCTCGTACACCGAGAACGTGCCGCCGAAGCCGCAGCACTCGTCGGGCCGATCCGGCGTGACGAACTCCAGACCCTTGACGGCACCGAGGAGGCGCGCCGGCTTGTTGAACGCCGGCTCGACGATCTCGGAGGCCTTCGCCTCGCGCAGTCCGCGCAGCGTCGCGCAGCCGATGTGCAGCCCGACCTTGTGCCGGAACTCGGCCCACGGAAACTCGCGCACTTCGAGCACGTCGTGCAGGAACTCGACGAGCTCGCGCGTGTTGCGCCGCACCGCCTGCACCGCCGGCGTCTGCTCGATCGCCGTCATCTGGTCGCGCACGTGATGCGCGCAGCTGCCCGAAGGCGTGACGATGTGGTCGTAGCCGGCGAAGTTCTTCGCGAACAGCGCCTCGGCGCCATGGGCATCGCTCTGGCAACCGCTGTTGGCCATCGGCTGGCCGCAGCAGGTCTGCTCGAGCGGGTAGTCGACCTCGCAGCCGAGACGCTCGAGGAGCTCGAGCGTGGCGATGCCGACCTCCGGGAAAAAGGCATCGACGTAGCAGGGGATGAACAATGCCACTTTCATGCCGCGACGCGTCTTTCTGTGCGGGCCGGCGATCAGGTCGCGCCGGACCCGGGAACGAAGCCGCAAATGTGCGGCAGCGTGCGGCGCGCCGATTGAGCCAGGTCAAGGCGGCTCGACGCCGGCGATTCCGGTCATGGAAAACCCCGCCCTGCCGGTCCGGCCGCATTCGACGCCCGGACTCTCTTGACGTTGCGCAACCGGACGCCACGAGGCGGACGCCAGAATCGGCGCGCTGGTCTGCACCGTGCACCCGAAAGGCAGCGCCCCACATGAATGCGAAACGACCCGCCTCGACGCCGATGGCGATCGGCCCCGGCGACATGCGCCGGCGCAGCGTTCTCGCGGCAGTCGGCGCCCTCGCCGGCCTGCGCATCGAAGCGGCGCGCGCAGCCGCCTTTCCCGATCACGCGGTACGCATCGTCGTTCCGTACTCGGTCGGTGTCGGGCCCGATGTCGTCGCGCGCAGCGTCGCCGATCGCCTCGCCCTGCAATGGGATCAGCCGGTGCTGGTCGTCAACAAGCCCGGTGCCTCGGGGATCGTCGCGTTCGGCGAAGTCCGCCACACGATGCCGGACGGCCACACGCTGTTTCTCGCCGACACGGCCACGCTCGCCGTGAATCCCCTGCTGCACGCGACGCTGCCCTACGACCCGGTGCTCGACCTGGTGCCGCTGACCTTGCTCTTTCGCGCCACCTTCCTGCTCTGGGTCGGCAAGGACTGCCGTTTCGGCAACGTCGCCGCCCTGCTCGACGCGGCGCGCCGTGCCCCCGGCAATGTCAGCTACGCGTCGCTCGGCAACGGCCACGCCAGCCACGTCGCCATCGAGACCTTCGCCCGAGCCGCCGACGTGCGCATGCTGCACGTCCCGTTCAAGGACGTCAGCGCGCTGCTCACGGCGGTGGTCAGCGGCGAGGTCGACTTCACCGCGATCGGCATGAACACGGTGTCCGGTCTCATGGCGAGCGGGAAGCTGCGGCCGCTCGCGGTCGCGGCGAAGCGCCGTCTCCCCGGGTATCCCGACATACCGACCCTGCGCGAAGCCGGCGGCCCGGCCGTCGACATGCACCCGTGGGCGGCGCTGATGGCGGTGGCACGGACCCCGCCCGCGGTGGTCGATCAGTTGCGCCGCGACATCGTCTCGGCTCTCTCCGCGGCCGAAGTGCGCGAACGCGCCGAAGGGGCCGGCTTCGAGATCACGCCCTCGACGCCGCAGGCGTTGAGCGATCGCATCGCGGCCGACGTCGCCCTCTACGCGCCGCTCGTCCGCGAGGGCCGCGTCGCGCGCATCTGAGCGCCGCGACAAAGGCGCTGTCCGGCGACGAAACTCACGAACAGCACGGCACAGACCGCGCCGCCGAACCAGAGCTCCTTCCCCTCGGCCCACAGGTCGGCCGCCGGAACGAAGCGGGTCGCCAGCGTCAACGCCGCCGTCAGGAGGCCGACGCCGCAGACGGCAAGGCCGAAGATGCGCGAAGCCACCCGACCCGTGCGCTCGCTGCTCTGAACCAGGCGGGCGATCCACCAGCCGTTGATCGCGTCGGTCACGAGCATTCCGGTGGTGAAGAGCAGGGCCAGCAGCAGCGCCGGTTGCCAGCCGCCGAACGCGGTGGCGGTGACGGCGAACAGGGCGGCCTGGCTGAGCGTGTCGAACGACAGCGCGAACAGGCTGCCCACGCCCATCACCGTCAACGGCCCGCCGGCACGCAGCAGGCGCGCGAACGCACCGCTGCGCCAGCCCGAGAGGCGCGCGACCTGATCGCGGGGAGTCTGCATCACGGCGATGAGGTTGATCAGCGCGAGCAGGGTCAGCACGCCGATCGAGACCCAGGCGCCCAGCGCTTCCAGCCATCCGGGAGCGCGCCACGCCTGCGCCAGCAGCGACACGGTCAGGGCCACGCCGATCACGACGCCGCCGTGCCCAAGCGAGAACAGCGCGCCGCAGACGCGCGCCAGACGCGGGCGGGTCGGCGCATTGTGGCGCGTGAGGCCGTCGATCGCCGCCAGGTGATCGGCATCGAGGCCGTGCTTCAGGCCGAGCAACAGCACGACGCAGGCCAGGCCGACGAAGTCGTGAGGGAGATCGATCGCAGTCATGGGTCGGGCCGATCCATTATCGAGCGGCCGACGCGCGACGCATCCAGATCGCGTCTTCCTGCTCGAGCTCTTCGAGCCGGTTCTCGATGTCGCCGATCGAGCCGTCGAGCTCGGGCAGCATCACGTCCTGCAGGGCACGGGCGCGGCGCACGGAACGCCGATATTCGAACGACAGGCGTTCCAGGTTGCCCGACAGCGCCGCGAGCGGGACGGCGGCGGTGA
>DATMGW010000312.1:0-6575 GCA_035555295.1 Caldimonas sp. | reverse complement strand
CCCTGCTCATCGTCGGCCTCGCCGTCGCCTCGATGGCCACCTGGGCCGCCTGCCGCTGGTGGTACGGACGCAAGCTGCTTGCCGTAGCGCATCGCTTGCACAAGAGCGACCAGGGGCGGCTCTTCTCGCAGCAACAAACCTTGCAGGCGAAGAAGCAGATCGAAGCGCTGAAGAAAGAGCTCGAGGAACAGCGCCTGGCGCTATCGGACGGCGAAGCCAGTCGAAAGCGCGCGCGCGAGCTCGAGCAGGCATTGCTGGCCGCCGAGCGCGCGACGACGGAGGACAACTCCACGATCATGCCGCGGGCGCATGCGCACGGCTTCGCCGATACCCAGATCATGCCGTGAGGTACGGCGGCGTCACGCCGGCCGCATGAGGCGCGAGTCGGCCTTCGAAGAGACAAAAAAAACCCGGCCGTAGCCGGGTTTTGATCGACGGACGCAATGCGTCCGTCGGCTCTCAGGGCTTGCTGCCCGTCGGAAACGGCCAGGCCGCCTGCGGGCTCAGCGCCGTCTTCGCCGGCGCCGCCGGAGCGGCCGGAGCGGCCGCCGGTGCGGGAGCGGCCTTCTTCGCCGGCGCCTTCTTGGCTGCCTTTTTCGCAGCCTTTTTCGCCGGCGCCTTCTTGGCCGCCTTTTTCGCTGGCGCTTTCTTCTTCGCAGCCTTCTTGGCTGGCGCCTTCTTCTTCGCAGCCTTTTTCGCTGGCGCTTTCTTCTTCGCAGCCTTCTTGGTCGCCTTCTTGGCGGCCTTCTTCTTGGCCGGCGCCTTCTTCGCCGCGTGCTTCTTCGCAGGCGCCTTCTTGTGCGCAGCCTTCTTCGCCGGCGCCTTCTTGTGCGCGGCCTTTTTCGCAGTTGCCATCACGTTTCTCCTTGATCAAGTTGACATGGAACCGGCCGACTCCGAAGTGGAATCGGCCAGCTATTCACCGTCCGAGACTGCCCAGGAGGGACGCCCGGTACGGTGAATCCGGTTGCAGGCCGGCAGCGCTCGTAGTCGCTGCTCTTTCGCCCTGCGAATCTTGATCTCTCATTGCCCGTGTCCTTTCTCGGCCCACGACGCTCAAGCCGGGCCGCTTGCAAGCGACCCGGCCTTCGGCAGGCACAAGACGGTGCGCAGGCACTGTCTTGTGTCCAGACTCAGTCCCACGACAACGCGCCACCACTCTGGTAGTCGATGACGCGCGTCTCGAAAAAATTGCGCTCCTTCTTCAGATCGATCATTTCGCTCATCCACGGGAACGGGTTCTCCTCGTTCGGGAAGAGCTCCGGCAGGCCGATCTGCGTCGCCCGCCGGTTGGCGATGTAGCGCAGGTAGCCCTTGAACATCGATGCGTTCATGCCGAGCACGCCGCGCGGCATGGTGTCTTCGGCATAGCGGTACTCGAGAGCCACCGCGCGCTCGAACAAGGCCTTGATCTCGGCCTTGAACTCCGCCGTCCACAGCCGCGGGTTCTCGGCCTTGATCTGGTTGATCAGGTCGATGCCGAAGTTGCAGTGCATCGACTCGTCGCGCAGGATGTACTGGTACTGCTCGGCGGCACCCGTCATCTTGTTCTGCCGGCCGAGCGCCAGGATCTGCGTGAAGCCGACGTAGAAGAAGAGGCCTTCCATCAGGCAGGCGAAGACGATCAGCGACTTGAGCAGCGTGCGATCGTTCTCCTCGGTCCCGGTGTGGAAGTGCGGGTCGGAGATCGCTTCGATGAAGGGAATCAGGAACTCGTCCTTGTCGCGGATCGACTGGACCTCGTTGTAGGCGTTGAAGATCTCGCTCTCGTCGAGGCCGAGCGACTCGACGATGTACTGGTAGGCGTGCGTGTGGATCGCCTCCTCGAACGCCTGGCGCAGCAGGAACTGGCGGCACTCCGGCGCCGTGATGTGCCGGTACGTTCCGAGCACGATGTTGTTGGCAGCGAGCGAGTCGGCGGTGACGAAGAAGCCGAGGTTCCTCTTGACGATGCGCCGCTCGTCGTCGCTCAGGCCGTTCGGATCCTTCCATGTCGCGATGTCGCGCGACATGTTCACTTCCTGCGGCATCCAGTGGTTGGCGCAAGTGGCGAGGTACTTCTCCCACGCCCACTTGTACTTGAACGGAACGAGCTGGTTGACGTCGGTACGGCCGTTGATGATCCGCTTGTCGGCGGCCTTGACGCGACGCGCGCTCGGCGCCACGGCGGGCGAAGCAGGAGCCGGCGTCGTGCCGCGCGAATCGATCCGGGGCGAGGAGTCGGCGGATGCCGACGATGGCGAACGCAAGGCGGAGACCGCGCGTGGCGCGGTGCTTGCGGCGTGAACGGTCTCGGTGGTTCTGTCTTCTTCCCAAACCAGCATTGCGGATTTTTCCTCTGCCTTTCGATTATCCGAGCGTTGAGCGCGAAAGCCCAAGACTTATCGACGCCGACGCACCATGAATGTTGCTCCGTCGCATCGAGTCGATGTTGAATGCATCACGCCGTATCGCATCCGATGCGATCTCGAAACGAGCTTCGCGCATCACTGACACGCTTCGCACTCCGGGTTGTCCAAAGCGCAGAACATCACTTCGGATGCTGGGTCCGCATCGGGTGCGATGCTCGGTTTGCTCGTCGCGAGCGTTGCCGCAGACGCGCTGCCGGCCGATGCTCTCGAGTCGGTGCCGACGGCGTTGAGCTGGCTCGACTTGACCGTCGACTTCTCTGCGTTCGTCGCGCTCAGCGTGCGCAGGTAATAGGTCGTCTTCAGGCCGCGGATCCAGGCCAGCTTGTAGGTCTCGTCGAGCTTCTTGCCCGACGCGCCGGCCATGTAGATGTTGAGCGACTGCGCCTGGTCGATCCACTTCTGGCGTCGCGCCGCCGCCTCGACGAGCCACTGCGTCTCGATCTCGAACGCGGTCGCGTAGAGCGCCTTCAGGTCGGACGGAACGCGATCGATCCGCTGCAGCGATCCGTCGAAGTGCTTCAGGTCCATGACCATGACTTCGTCCCACAGGGCCGCCTTCTTCAGGTCGCGGACGAGATACTCGTTGACGATCGTGAACTCGCCGGAGAGGTTCGACTTGACCGAGAGGTTGCCGAACGACGGCTCGATCGAGGCGCTGACGCCGACGATGTTCGAGATCGTCGCGGTCGGCGCGATGGCGATGCAGTTCGAGTTGCGCATGCCGTGCTTGGCGATCCGCTTGCGCAGCTGCTCCCAGTCGAGCGTCGAGCTGCGGTCGATGTCGACGAGCGGCGCGCCGCTGGCAAGCGTGCCGCGCTGCTCGGCCAGGAGGTCGAGCGAGTCGATCGGCAGGATGCCGCGATCCCAGAGCGAGCCGCGGTAGCTGGAGTAGCGGCCGCGTTCGGCCGCCAGCTCGGTTGACGCCCAGTAGGCGTGATAGCAGACCGCTTCCATCGAGCGATCCGCGAACTCGACGGCGGCCTGCGACGCGTAAGGCACGCCGACCTCGTAGAGCGCATCCTGGAAGCCCATGATGCCGAGGCCGACCGGGCGATGCCGCAGGTTCGAGTCGCGCGCCTTCTTGACCGCGTAGTAGTTGATGTCGATGACGTTGTCGAGCATTCGCATCGCCGTGGCGACCGTCTTCTTCAGCTTGGCCTGGTCGAGCGCGCCGTTCGTCACGTGCTGGGCGAGGTTGACCGAGCCGAGATTGCAGACGGCGATCTCTGCGGCGCTGGTGTTCAGCGTGATCTCGGTGCACAGATTGCTCGAGTGGACGACGCCGACGTGCTGCTGCGGCGAACGCACGTTGCAGGCGTCCTTGAAGGTGATCCAGGGATGCCCGGTCTCGAAGAGCATCGTCAGCATCTTGCGCCAGAGGTCGGCCGCCTTCATCTTCCTGAAGAGCTTGATCTCACCGCGCGCCGCCTTCTCCTCGTAGCGCGTGTACGCTTCCTCGAAGGCGCGACCGAACTTGTCGTGCAGGTCGGGGCAGGTGCTGGGCGAGAACAAGGTCCAGTCGCCCCCTTCCATCACCCGCTTCATGAACAGATCGGGCACCCAGTTGGCGGTGTTCATGTCGTGCGTCCGTCGACGATCGTCGCCGGTGTTCTTGCGCAGCTCGAGGAATTCGTCGATGTCGAGGTGCCATGCCTCGAGATAAGCGCAGACCGCGCCCTTGCGCTTGCCGCCCTGGTTGACGGCGACGGCCGTGTCGTTGACCACCTTCAGGAACGGAACGACGCCCTGGCTCTTGCCGTTCGTTCCCTTGATATGGCTGCCGAGCGCACGGACGTTCGTCCAGTCGTTGCCGAGCCCGCCGGCGAACTTCGAGAGCAACGCGTTCTCCTTGAGCGCCTCGTAGATGCCGTCGAGGTCGTCGGAGACGGTCGTCAGATAGCAGCTCGAGAGCTGCGAGCGGCGCGTTCCGGCGTTGAACAGCGTCGGCGTCGAGCTCATGAAGTCGAAGGTCGAAAGCACTTCGTAGAACTCGATGGCGCGCGCCTCGCGGTCGATCTCGCCGAGCGCCAGGCCCATCGCCACGCGCATGAAGAAGGCCTGCGGCATCTCGATCCGGGTTTCGTCGATATGCAGGAAGTAGCGGTCGTAGAGCGTCTGCAGGCCGAGGTAGTCGAACTGCAGGTCGCGGTCGGCCTTGAGCGCGGCGCCGAGCCGGTCGAGGTCGTACTGGAGCAGCCGCTCGTCGAGCAGCTCGGCCTGCACGCCCTTCTTCACGAACTGCGCGAAGTAGTCGCCGTAGCGGGCGTGCATGTCGGAATGCAGCAGCTCCTCGCCGAGGATCTCGCGCCGGATCGTGTGCAGCAACAGCCGCGCGGTCGCCCGCGTGTAGCCAGGGTCCTTCTCGATCAGCGTGCGCGCGGCGAGGATCGCCGCCTTGTGCACTTCGTCGATCGGCACGCCGTCGTAGAGATTACGCTTGGTCTCGGCCAGGATCGGCTCGGGCCGCACATCGGCGCCGAGACCGGCGCACGCCGATTCGATCAGCGTCTGCAGGCGAGCTGAATCGAGCGGCACGCGGCTGCCCCGATCGAGCACCATCAGGACCGGCTCGACCGCAGGCGCGGCGGGCGCCTGCTTCGCGCGCTCCTGCGCACGGCGCTCGCGGTAGAGCACGTAGGCGCGCGCCACTTCGTGGTGGCCGCCGCGCATCAGGCCGAGCTCGACCTGGTCCTGCACGTCTTCTATATGGAAGGTGCCGCCGCCCGGGCGCGAGCGCAACAGGCCGCGGACGACCGATTCCGTGAGGCCGTCGACGGTCTCGCGGACGCTGGCCGATGCGGCTCCCTGCGTGCCATGGACCGCGAGGAACGCCTTCATCAGGGCGACCGCGATCTTGTTCGGCTCGAAGGCGACGACGGCGCCGTTGCGGCGCAAGGTCTGGTACCCCTGGTACGCCGAAGCGGCGCTGGCCGGCCGGGCCGCGATGCGCGGCGCTGCGGCAGTCACAGGCGTCGCCTGAGCGGTGCTTGCTTGCATGTAATCTCCTCTGCAGCTCCGGTCGGCTGCGCGCCGCCGGAGAAGTTCTGTTGATCGCCTCGAAGGGCGCCCTGCCGGCACGCCGGCTCGAAATTCGGGATCGATATGACTGGAAATTTCGGCCTCATGGGCCGGAAGAAGCAAACCCAGCATAGCACCGCTGGACACTATATCTGGGGTCGATGTCCCCATCAAGCACTACCTATAGCGTATGAACCCGTAGCTTATTTCACGGTCCGGACGCCGCCGCACGCGCCGCCGCCGGCGCCGGCGATGCGTTGCAAGAGCGCGGCGGCGCCGCACGCATCACGCCGCGAAGTCGAGGCGCAGCGCGCCGACCGAGCACTTCAGGAGAGCCCAGTCGAAGCCCGGACCGGGGTCGCGCTTGCGGCCGGGCGCAACATGCTCGTGGCCGGCAACCGCCGCGATCGGATAGCGCGTCGCGATGCGGCTGATGAGTCCGCCCAGGCGCTCGTACTGCGCCGCCTCGAAGCGTTCACCCTCCAGGCCTTCGAGCTCGATGCCGACCGAGAAGTCGTTGCAGGCATCGCGACCGCGCCAGGAGGAGCGACCGGCGTGCCACGCGCGCTCGTCGCAGGACACGAACTGCAGCAGTTTGCCGTCGCGGCGGACCAGGAAGTGGGCCGATACGCGCAGGCCGCGAATCGATTCGAAATACGGATGCGCCTGCCAGTCGAGCCGGTTGGTGAAGAGCTGCTCGACGGCACCGCCCCCGTACTCGCCGGGCGGCAGGCTGATCGAATGGATGAGCACCAGGTCGACCGTCGTCCCCGGCGGCCGCGGGTCGCAGTTCGGCGAGGGCAGAGGCGCCGCCGCGTGCAACCACCCGCCTTGCCATGCCGGGGCCGGCGTGCCCGGGCCGGCGGCGCGGCTCACTCGCGCTCGGCGCTGCCCGGATCGCCGCCGACGTTGACGTTGAGGCGCGCCATGCGGTAACGCATCTGGCGCAGCGACAGCCCCAGGCTGATGCCGGCCGCGGTGCGGTTGTAGCGATAGTGTTCGAGCGCGCGCACGAGGATGTCGCGCTCGACGTCGTCGAGATACTTCGCGAGGTCGTTCGGCAAGGGCTCCTCGACCGGCAGCAGCGGCGTCGGTCCGCGCGCCGCGTCCGCGCCCTTCTCGCCGGCGTCGGCGGCGAGCCGGTCG
>DATMGW010000311.1:0-6355 GCA_035555295.1 Caldimonas sp. | reverse complement strand
GAGCAGGGATAACAACACGAGCGCCCCGGCCGCGCTGGCCATGCGGTGCCGACGCAGCCATTTCCACGCGCGATAGCCGGCGCTGTCGGGATGCGCGAGCACGGGCCGCCCGTCGATCCAGCGCTGCAGGTCCTGCGCCATCGAGTCGGCGCTGTCGTAGCGCTCGGCCGCGGGCTTGCGCAGCGCCTTCAGCACGATCGCGTCGAGCTCACCCCGCAGTTGCCTGCGCAAGGCCGGCAGCGTCAAGCCGCGCCGCTCGGCTGCCTGCGCCGTCGCCGCCTTGCTGGGTACCACCGGATCGACGAAGAGGATCGCCTCCTCCAGAGCGGCCCGGCCAGGGCGCAGCGGGCGGTACGGGCTCACGCCGGCCAGCAGCTCGTAGAGGACGACGCCCAGCGAATACACGTCCGCCGCGGTGCTTGCGGGCCGGCGCTCGATCTGCTCGGGGGCGGCGTAGGTCGGCGTCATCGCTGCGCTGCCGAATTCGGTGGGGTCGGGTGTCGCCGCAGGACCCGGCTGCCCGTCGTCGAGCAGCCGGGCGATGCCGAAATCGAGCAGGTGCACGGTGCCGTCGGCCGTGACCTGGATGTTGGACGGCTTGAGGTCGCGATGCACGACCAGGTGCTTGTGCGCGTGTCGCACCGCCTGCAAGGCCTGCAGCACCAGCGCGACGCGTGCGCGCAGGCCGAGCGCGTGACGATCGGCCCAGGCGTTGATGGCTTCGCCTTCGACCAGCTCGAGGGCCATGTACGGCTGGCCCGACTCATCGACGCCGGCGTCGTACAGACGCGCGATGTTCGGATGCGACAGCGCTGCGACGATGGTGCGCTCGCGCGCGAAGCGTTCAGCCAGCCGTGCCGGCGCCGGCCCTTGCAGCGGCAGCTTGAGGGCCACCTGGCGCTCGAACGCGCCGTCGCAGCGCTCGGCTCGCCACACCACGCCCATGCCGCCCCGGCCCAGCAGCGAAAGGAGTCGCCACGGCCCGATGCGCTGGCCGGCAGCGGGCTCGGCAGCGTGGCCTCGCTGCAGGACGTCGAAGGCCCGGCCGGCGGCATGGCGCCAGAGGGTGTCGAGCGGCTCGGCGACGGCACCGGACCTCTCGTCTTCGGGCGATTCCGCAGCGGAGTCGCTTTCTTCGCGCAATGCCTGCAGATGCACGCGCAGGTCGGCGTCTTCGGAGGGCAGAGTCTCGAGCCAGGCGGCCTGCGAGGAAACGGGCAGCGCCTGCAACTCGTCGATCAGTTGCGCCAGCCGGGCGAGGCGTTCGGGTGGCAGGGGCATTCCTATTCCATCGCCGCCTTCAGCATCGTGCGGGCCTTCAGCCACTGGCGGCGCACGGTGCGCACGTTGATGCCCAGGGCCTCGGCAATCTCGGCTTCGCCCAGGCCGGCGTAGCAGCGCATCTCGACGATCGAGGCCAGGCGCTCGTCGATTCGCACCAGGTCGTCGAGTGCCTCGTGCAGGCGAATCATATGGGCATCGTGCAGCGTCAGCGACTCGGCGAGATTGGTGTCCAGGGTCACTTGCATCAGGTCGCCAGCGCGCGACTGCGCGTGTCGGCGACGGATGAAATCCACCACGACGAAGCGCATGGTGCGCGATGCGGAGCGCAGGAAATGCTGGCGGTCGGCGAAGGACATCGGCGCAGCCTGGGCCAGCCGCATGTACGACTCGTGCACCAGGCCGGTGGTATCGAGCAGCGTGATCGGCTCGTTGCGCCGCAGATGCGAACGCGCCAGCCCGCGCAAGCGCTGGTAGAGCTCGTCGAACAAGGCCTCTGCGGGCTGCAAGTCGGGCACGGCAATGTGGAGTTGGAGTTGGAGTTACCCTGCCCTCTCGGACGGCGCAAGGCTCGAATCTGACTGCTCCCGCGCATCGAGTCTGGGGAGCCCCGGCGACCGTGTCAATCTTTTCGAGAAGAGCGATGATGGGAACACCCCCCTCAACGAAGGATCACGCATGACCAAGAAAGTCGCAAAGCAACTCTCGGCGCGCGGCGCCAAGGAACGGCGCAAGGCGCCGCTCGATACACCGACCGACCTGACCGCCCAAGCCACGCGCGACATCGCCGCGGCGATGAACGGCGTCCTTGCCGACGTGTTCGCGCTCTATCTCAAGACGAAGAATTTTCACTGGCACATGAGCGGCCCGCATTTCCGCGACTACCACGTGCTGCTCGACGAGCAGTCCGACCAGATCTATGCCATGACCGACCCGATCGCCGAGCGGGTTCGCAAGGTCGGCGGCTCCACGCTGCGCTCGATCGGCCATATCGCGCGCATGCAGCGGATCGCCGACAACGACGCAGACTACGTCGAACCTTCGGACATGCTGGCCGAGCTGCGCGAGGACAACAAGTCGCTCGCCAGCCGGCTGCGCGAGGCGCACAACGTGTGCGACAAGCACCGCGACATCGCCACGTCGAGCCTGATCGAGGTGTGGATCGACGAAACCGAGCGGCGCACGTGGTTCCTGTTCGAAGCGGGCAGGCCGCAGGACGCGACAGGGCGGTGACGGCGCGTCGCCGTCATGCTCATGCCCGGCGAAGGAACCGTCCGTTTCCCTTCACCTTGGCCTCGCCGGGCCGATACGCGACCGCGCCGTTGACGATCACGCAATCCACGCCCACCGCCTTCGCCTTCGGCTGCTCGAATGTCGCCCGGTCGCTGATCGTCGCCGCATCGAACACGACGATGTCGGCGAAGGCGCCGGCACGAATCTCGCCCCGGTCTTCGAGCCTGAACTGGCGCGCCGAGAGCCCCGTCATCTTGTGCACCGCCGTCTCGAGCGGGAAGAGCGCCAGGTCACGGCTGTAGTGGCCGAGGACGCGAGGGAACGTTCCCCAGAGTCGCGGATGCGGATGCTGATCGTGCGGCAGGCCGTCGGAGCCGATCATGGTCGGCGGATAGCGGAGCACTCGCTGCACGTCGTCCTCGCGCATCTGGAAGTAGCAGGCGCCGCCGGGCTGCAGCCGCTCGCACGCCTCCTTCAGGGTGCAACCCCATTCCTCGGCAATGCTGGCGAGCATGCGCGCCGCCATTTCCGGGTGCGGCGTCGACCAGGTGATCAGGATGTCGATGACGCCGTCGACCATGTCGCTGCGCAGCACCGTCGAGCCGGCGACGTACGGATAGCAGTCGAGCCCGATCGGTTGCTTCTGCCGCGCCGCGTCGATGTGCGCCAGCGTCTGGGTCGTGCGGCCCCAGTTGCGCGGGCCCGCGCATTTGTGATGCGAGATGACGACCGACACCTCGCCGCGCCTGGCCGTGGCGAACGCCTCGTCGAGCGAATCGATGACCTTGTCCATCTCCTGCCGGATGTGCGTCGTGTAGACCCCGCCCGCCGCGCCGGTGATTCCGGCGAGCAGCGCCAGCTCGTCGATGTCGGCGGCAGCGCCGGTCGCGTAGTAGACGCCCGAGCTCAAGCCGGTCGCGCCGGCCGCCAGCCCTTCGCGCAGCAGGTCGCACATCCGAGCCTGCTCGGACGGCGTCGCCGGGCGATAGGGATCGTCCATCGTCGCGACGCGCAGGGTCGAGTGCCCGACCAGTGCCGCGACGTTGACCGAGGGCTGCGCCGCGTCGACCGCCGCCACATACGCGGCCATCGTCGGCCAGACGTACTTGTCGGGGCCGCCGAGCAGGTTCAACGGCGGCGGAACGTTCGCGTGGACCAAGGGCGCGAGGCTGATGCCGCAGTTGCCGACGACGACGGTCGTCACGCCCTGGCTGATCTTGGGCAGCATCTGCGGCGCCGACAGCACGATCTGGTCGTCGTGCGTGTGCACGTCGATGAACCCCGGGGCGACGATCCTTCCTCCGGCGTCGAGCACGACGGCATCGTCCTCCGCCAGGTCCGCACCGACGGCAACGATGCGCTCGCCCTCGACGCGCACGTCGGCGCGAACGCGCGCCGCGCCGGTACCGTCGATGACGGTGCCGCCGCGCAGCAGCAAGGCGCGCGCATTCCTGTCGTTTTCGGGTTGCATGGCAGAGTCTCCTCGGGCTTCCTGCGTGGCTACGGTCCTGCGCGGAATGGT
This sequence comes from Caldimonas sp., assembly GCA_035555295.1. GTDB lineage: Bacteria > Pseudomonadota > Gammaproteobacteria > Burkholderiales > Burkholderiaceae_C > Schlegelella_A. The sequence goes on along the minus strand of DATMGW010000311.1, from coordinate 2,319 downwards.
CACGACGTTGCGGTACGCGCAAGGCTCAAAAGTAGGTGCGTATCGCGCCGGTCACGCGATAGTCGTCGTCGACGGTGAACAGGACCCGCCACTTGTCGAAGGTCGTGCACGGATGCGAGATGCCGCAGCCGACCAGCTCGCCGACCTGCGGCGGGTCGGCACCGTCGGCGGAATAGCGCAGGTAGGCGTGCTGGTCGTTCATCGCGGCGATCTGCCACGACGCCGGCACCGAGTCGGGAGGGGTCCCGGCTTGCCCGCGATGCCGCTTCAGGGGAATCGGCAACTCGATGTCGAACGACGCATCGCGCTTTCCCATCGTCAGGATCGCCAGCCCCGGCTCCGGGCACGATTGCACGCGCGACCACACCTCCAGCGCCGGTTGCAGCCCCGGGCGCGTCTGCCACGCCGCGCCACTGCGCGCCTTGACGCCATCGAGCATGCGCTGGTAGTTGCCCGAATCGTGCGTGACGTAGCAGCCGCTGCGCAGGATCGTCAGCACCGGCATGGACAGGCGCATCGGCAGCTCGCGCGCGACGATGTCGAAGGCGGCCGAGCCGCCCGCGGTCAGGATGATGGCGGGGCCGGCAAACAGCCCGTCGCGGTCACAGACCACGGCCAGCTCGCGAACCCGCTTCATCAGCGCGCCGACGGTCGCCGCATCGCGCGCCGAATCGCCGCTGAGCGCCAATCCTTCGTAGCACTCGAGGCCCGACAGCGCGACGAACGGGCTCGCCGCCACGACGCGTGCCAGCACCAGCGCATCGCTGTGCGTCCGGACGCCGGTGCGCCCGCCGCGCACACCGACTTCGATCAGCGCGCTGAGCTTGCGCGCCGGCGCGCCGAGGAGCGCGGCCGCTTCGATCGCCGCGAGTTGCGCCAGCGAGTCGAGCAGGAAATGGAACTCGAGGTCCGGGTGCTGCTCCAGCTGGTCGATCACCGTGCGCACTTCGAGCGCGCCGAGCAGCTGATTCGCCATGATGACGCGGCGCACGCCGAAGCGCACGCAGATCCCGAGCTGCTGCACGTTGGCGACCGTCATCCCCCAGGCCCCGGCGGCGAGCTGCTGCGCGAAAATCTGCGGCGCCATCGTCGTCTTGCCGTGCGGCGCCAGCAGCACGCCGGTCGCCGCCGTGAAGTCGCGCATCCAGGCGTGGTTGTGCGCGAGCGCCGAATCGCGGATCACGGCCAGCGGCAAGGGCAGGTCGCCGGCGAGCAGGTTCCAGCCCTGCTCGCCGACGGACGACAGCGGCACGGGCGGGGCGGACAACGGATAGCCCTTGGTCGTCGCGTCGAGGACTTCGGCAAAGATCGGGCTCAGGTCCAGGGTGTTCATCGGCTTCGGCACTCCGCTTCAGTAGAGGTCGTCGCGCAGGCATGCCTTGGCGCGACCCGGTCCGACCTCGCGCAATGGCGGCACGGTCGCGGCACAGGCGTCCTGCGCGTGGGGACAGCGCGTGCGAAACACGCAGCCCGAAGGCGGATCGAGCGGGCTCGGAATATCGCCCTGCAGCAGGCGGCGTTCGCGGCCGGCATCCGGGTCGGGCCGCGGCGACGCGTCGAGCAGGGCCCGCGTGTAGGGGTGTTGCGGCGTCCGGTACAGCGCTTCTGCAGGGCCCATCTCCATGATCTTGCCGAGATAGAGGACGACGATCCGGTCGCACAGGTATTCGACGACGTCGAGGTCGTGCGAGATGAACAGCATCGTCAGGCCGAAGCGCTCGCGCAAGTCGGACAGCAGGTTGATCACCTGCGCCTGGATCGACACGTCGAGGGCCGACAGGGGTTCGTCGGCGACGATGAATTCGGGCTCGACCGCGAGCGCGCGGGCAATGCCGATGCGCTGGCGCTGCCCGCCCGAGAATTCGTGCGGATAGCGCTGCGCGTGCTCGGGCGCGAGCCCGACCAGCGAGAGCAGCTCGGCGATCCGCGGGGCGCGCGCCACGCCCCGGTGCAGGCCGTGCGTGGCGAGCGCCTCGTCGAGCGTGTCGCCGACCCGTCGGCGCGGATTCAGGCTCGCGTACGGGTCCTGGAAGATGATCTGCAGGCGCCGCCGATAGGGGCGCATCGCGCGCGCCGACAGCGGCGCCAGGTCGGCGCCTTCGAAGCGGATCTCGCCGGCGGTCGGCTCGATCAGCTTCAGGAGCGTCCGGCCGACAGTGCTCTTGCCCGACCCCGACTCGCCGACCAGGCCGAGGACTTCGCCCGAGGCGATCTCGAAGCTGACGTCGTCGACCGCGCGAACCGGGTGATCAGCGTGGCCGAAGTACTTCTTCAGGCCCTGCACGCGCAGCATCGGCTCGCTCACAGCGCGCTCCAGCG
>DATMGW010000310.1:0-5194 GCA_035555295.1 Caldimonas sp. | reverse complement strand
GGCCGCCGTGCGCTTCGGCAACGGGTCGGTCGCGATCGGCGCGAAGAAGACGATGAGCTTTCGCGAGCTTGTCGTCGCGGCCTACCTGGCGCGCGTCCAGCTCTGGTCCGACGGCTTCTATGCGACGCCCGGCCTGCACTGGGACAAGGACACGATGCAGGGCCGACCCTTCTTCTACTTCGCCTACGGCGCGGCCGTCAGCGAGGTCGTCGTCGACACGCTGACCGGCGAATGGAAGCTCAGCGCCGCGCACCTGCTGCACGACGCCGGCCGCTCGCTCAACCCGGCGATCGACATCGGCCAGGTCGAAGGCGGCTTCATCCAGGGCATGGGCTGGCTGACGATGGAAGAGCTCGTCTGGCACGCGAACGACGGAACGCCGCGGGCCGGCCTGCTCCTGACGCACGCGCCGAGCACCTACAAGATTCCGACCGCCAACGACTGCCCGCCGGTCTTCGATGTGCGTCTGTGGAAAGACGGGACCGGCGACAACCCGTCGGACACGATCCATCGCAGCAAGGCGACCGGCGAGCCGCCGCTGCTCCTGCCGTTCTCGGTCTTCTATGCGATCCGCGACGCGGTCTCGGCGGCGGGCGGGCATCGCGTCGATCCGCCTCTTGCCGCGCCGGCGACGAGCGAAGCGATCCTGCGCGCCGTGATGGCGGTGCAAGGCGCCGGAGCGCTGCCATGATCGAGCCGATCCTGCGCGACACCGCCGCCGCCTGGCTCGCCGCCGGCCGCGCCGCCGTCGTCGTCGAAGTCGTCGCGGCGCGCGGCTCGGTGCCGCGCTGCGAGGGCACGCGCATGCTCGTCACCGCCGACGCGATGGCCGGAACGGTCGGCGGCGGCCACCTCGAGCTGAAAGCGATCACGACAGCCCGCGCGATGCTCGAGCGCGGCGACCGCTCGTCGCGCGAGGAATACTTTGCCCTCGGTCCTTCGCTCGGCCAGTGCTGCGGCGGCGCGACGACCCTGGCGTTTGCTCCGCTCGACGCGGCTGCGCTCGAACGCTGGCCCGCTCGCGAACCTCTCTTTCACCTGCAGCTGCACGGCGCCGGCCACGTCGGCCGCGCCATCGCGACGCTGCTCGCGACGCTCGACTGCAGCGTCGACTGGTTCGACGAGCGCGACGAGGAATTCCCGGCGAGGACGACGCTCGGCTCGGCCTGGCCGGCACACATCCGCCGCGTCTGCGTCGACACGGTCGAGGCCGAGGTGCGCCGCGCGCCGGCCGGCGCCTGCTACCTCGTCCTGACCCACGAGCACGCGCTCGACCTGCGCATCTGCGAGGCGATCCTGCGCCGCGGCGACTTCGCCTTTTGCGGCCTGATCGGCTCGAAGACCAAGCGGGCGAAGTTCGCGCACCGCTTCGAGCAGCGCGGCATCGACCCGGCGGCGATCGCGCGGATGACCTGCCCGATCGGCCTGCCCGGCATCGAAGGCAGGGAGCCCGAAGTGATCGCCGCCGCAGTGCTCGCCCAACTCCTCCTCGAGCGTCGCCCGGACGCAGCGGTCCCACTGGTCCAGGGTGCTGTTCGCCGGTCGTCGTGATGCCCAGGATCGGCGCTCGACCACAGGGGTTTCGCGCCGTCGCGTTTCACAACGGCGACGGCTACCACGTGAACGCCACCCGCTGACCGGCGGCGATCGGCCTCTCGTCGGAGGTCGGCAGGCGCCGCCGACGCCACCGTCGCTGGTGCTGCGCCCGTGCAAGGCGGAAAATGGCCGCTGCCGAACGAGGCCGACGCCATGAACCTGCCCGCGCACACCGCTACGCAACTCGAACGCATCCGCGCGCAAGTCCTCGCCGGCCGACTCGAGTGGCAGGACACCCAGGCGCCGGTCGCGCACCTTCCGGTCGACCACTACACGTCCGCCTCGGTGCGCGAGGCCGAGGTCGAGCGCCTGTTTCGGCCGCTGCCGCTGATCGTCGGCCATGCGAGCGAGCTGCGGCCGGGCGAGGTGCTGGCGCACGACGACTACGGCGTGCCGATGCTGCTGACGCGTGATGCCGGGGGGCGCTTTCGCGCCTTCCTCAACGTCTGCCGGCATCGCGGCATGCGACTGGTCGAAAACACCGGCCAGGCGCAGCCGCGCGCCAGCGTCGTCTGCCCGTACCACGGCTGGACCTACCGCCTCGACGGGGCGCTGCGCCATCGCCTGCACGCCGAGGCTTTCGACGACGCTGCCGTCGCCGGCACGAGCCTCGTCGCCCTGCCCGCAGAAGAAAGGCACGGGCTGCTCTGGGTCGTGCCGGCTGCGGGCGCGACGATCGACGTGGCGGCCTGGCTCGAGGGCCTCGACGCGGAGATGCCTTTCTTCGGCGTCGGCAGCCTGCTCCATTTCCGCACGATCCGCGCCGAGTACCCCGCCAACTGGAAGCTCATCGTCGACGCCTTCCTCGAGGCGTATCACATCCGCGTCCTGCACAAGGACACGATCTATCCCTTCTTCGCCGACGGCATGACGGGAACGGCGCGCTTCGGGCCGCACGTGCAGTCGCTGGTCGCGCGGCGCGCGGCCGAGCCGTGGGCGCGCGACCCGGCGAGCGAGGTGCCGGCCGACATGGCGGCGCTCTGCAAACTTGCGACACCGAGCCAGGTGATCTTCCCGAACACGATCACGATCTTCCATCCCGACTACCTGAGTCTCATCACGCTCTACCCGGTCGCCGCCGGAACGCTCGGCTGGACGCACCGCATGCTGATCCCCGCCGACCGCGCCACGCCCGACTGGACGCCGCATTGGGAGAAGACCTTCCGCCTGATCGAGGAAGGCGTCTTCCAGAAGGAAGACATCGCCTGCGCGATCGGCATCCAGCGCGGCCTGGCGAGCGGAGCGAACCGCTTCCTGACGGCGGGACGCGCCGAGCAGGGCCTCGGCTGGTACCACGAGGAAGTGGCGCGCCGGCTCGAACCGGCGGCCCAAGGGGCCCGGCGCAGTCGCGCCTGATGGCGACCCGGCGCCGGACCCGACGCGGGCCGCGGCCGCACGCGACTCGGCCGGCGCGGGCCGGCGGCGCCCCTCAAGTATTCTCCGCACCCATGTACATGCGGTTCTTCGGCCTGAAGCAGGAGCCGTTCTCCCTCGCGCCCGACCCGCGTTACCTCTACATGAGCAAGCGCCATCGCGAGGCGCTGGCGCACCTGCTCTACGGCGTCGGCGGCGGCGGCGGCTTCGTGCTCCTCTCGGGCGAGATCGGTGCCGGCAAGACGACCGTCTGCCGGTGCTTTCTCGAGCAGATCCCGAAGCGCTGCAACGTCGCCTACATCTTCAACCCGAAGCTCACCGTCATCGAGCTGGTGAAGTCGATCTGCGACGAGTTCCGCATTCCCTACGAGCTGCCGCCGGGCGAGCCGGCGACGGTGAAGATGTACGTCGACGCCCTCAACGGCTTCCTGCTGAAGACGCACGCGGTCGGGCAGAACAACGTCCTGATCATCGACGAGGCGCAGTTGCTTTCGGTCGACGTGCTCGAGCAGCTGCGCCTGCTCACCAACCTCGAGACGAACGAGAAGAAGCTCCTGCAGATCGTCCTGATCGGCCAGCCCGAGCTGCGCACGATGCTCGAGCGCCCCGAGCTCGAGCAGCTGGCGCAGCGCGTCGTCGCCCGTTTTCACCTGCACGCGCTGTCGTCGAAGGAGACCGAGCACTACATCCGGCACCGCCTGTCCGTCGCCGGGATGACGCGCGCGATTCCGTTCGATCAAAAGGCCTTGCAGCGCATCTTCCAGATCACGCGCGGCGTGCCGCGCCGCATCAACCTGCTCTGCGACCGGGCGATGCTCGGCGCCTATGCGCACGGCAAGCACCAGATCGACATCGAGATCATCGAGAAATCGGCGCGTGAAGTGTTCGGACGATCCGAGCCAGACGCGCCCGACCGTTCGCGCTTCGGCAAAGGCGCGGGACTCGGCCTCGTCGTCGCCGCCGGGCTCGCGCTCGTCGCCTTGCTGGCGCTGGCTGCCTACGAGGGGTTCCAACGTTTGACGGCGCCGGCCACGCCCGCTTCGGCGACGGCTCCGCGTGCGGCCGCGCCGGCGTCGTCGGCAGCTGCGGCAACTTCGGCATCGGCGGCGGCGGCGTCATCCGCGTCGTCGGCGGCGTCCGCGTCATCCGCGTCGGCGTCGTCCGGATCGTCCCAGTCGGCAGCAGCGAGCGCGTCGCCCGGCGTCGCCGCGGCAAGCGCGGCGTTGCCGAAAGCGGCCACGCCGCCGGCCTGGATGGCGGCCGCGCTACCCGCGGCTGCATCCGCTGCTTCGAGCGGCGCCCCGCACGTCGGCGAAGCCATCGCCGCTTCGGCGCCGCCGCTCGACACCCTCGCCGAGCTGAAGGCGCAGCTGCCTGCGCTCGGTCGCGACGAGAAGTCGGCGTGGCGCGAGCTGGGCGCAATGTGGAAGCTGAACCTCGATGCCGGCGATCCCTGCTTCGCCGCGTCGCATCAGCAAGTGCGCTGCTTCAAGTTCGCGACCTCGCTGGCGACCGTGCGCAGCCTCGACCGCCCGGGCTTCATGAGCTTGCGCGACGACGCCGGCAAGACGGTGCAGGTCGTCCTCGTCGGCCTGAACGACGACAGCGCGACGCTGCTCGCCGGCGACCGTGCCCAGGCCGTGTCGCTGGCGGCGCTGCGCAAGCTCTGGCACGGCGAGTTCGGCACGCTCTGGCGCCTGCCGGTAGGCTATACGACGGCTCTGGAAGAAGGCGCCGAGGGACCGCTCGTCGATCGCCTCGCCCTGCAGCTCGCGGAACTGGCCGGCGAGCAGCCGCCGGAAGGCAAGCAGAAGTTCGACGCGGCACTGCGCACGAAGCTCGTGGGCTTCCAGTCCGGCCATGGCCTCAGCCCCGTCGGCAAGGCCGGGCCGACGACCTTTATGCAGCTGAACCGGGCCAGCCACGTCGACGAGCCGACGTTGCTCGCCGGTGCCGGCCCGCGCTGAGCGCCAACCGATCGCGACGCCACCCGCGCATGTCGTACATCCTCGATGCCTTGCGCCGCGCCGACGCCGAGCGGGAACGCGGCGGCGTGCCGAGCCTGCATTCGCAGCAATACGGCGCCCTTCCCGGCGACGAGGACGAGGCGCCGCGACGCTCGTATCTCCTCATCGGCGCCGTCGTCGCGCTCGCCCTCGCGCTCGCCAGCGTGCTGTTGCGCGCCTACTTCGGCGGCAGCGACGCGACGCCGACGCGGGCGGTC
>DATMGW010000309.1:0-7348 GCA_035555295.1 Caldimonas sp. | reverse complement strand
CGCGCGCGGCGTTTCGACTAAGAACCTAACCGCCAATAGGACGGATGGGTTCCAAGCCCATGCCCGAACCCATCCGACCCTCGGCGGCAGAGGCGTCGCCCCCACCGGAAACACCGCGGCGTCGCACCTTGCTCGAAGGCGCTGCGGCCGTCGCCGCCTTGCCCTGGCTGGCGCTCGCCTCGGGGTGCGGCACGTCGCTGCCGGGCGAGGGCGGGCGCGCCGCGACGGCCGTGCCGCGGTCGCCGTCGCGTCCCGACGCGGCGCTCGTGGCCGACGAGCTCGCTCTCGTCAATCGCGTCGCGTGGGGCGCGTCGGCGGGGACGGCGGCCGAGTTCAAGCGACGCGGCCGCGCCGCGTGGATCGAAGCGCAGCTGCATCCGCCGCGCCAGACCCGCCTTCCCGACGAAGTTCAGGCCCGGATCGATGCGATGTCGATCAGCACCACACCGTTCGAGACCCTGGCCGCCAGGATCGACGCGACGCGCCGCGACGGCGACGCCCGGGCAAAAGCGGCGAGCGACGACGCCGCGAAGCAGGCGGCGCTGCAGGCCTACCAGCAGGCGCTGAACCAGGTCGCACGCGAAGCCGCTTCGCGCTCGCTGCTGCGCGCGCTCTACTCGTCGAACCAGCTGCAGGAACAGATGACCTGGTTCTGGTTCAACCACTTCAACGTGCACCAGTACAAGAACAACCTGCGCGTCATGGTCGGCGACTACGAGGACCGGGCCCTGCGCCCGCGCGCGCTGGGACGCTTTCGCGACCTGCTCGTCGCCAGCGCGACGCACCCGGCGATGATCCGCTACCTCGACAACGAGCAGAACGCAGCCGGCCGAATCAACGAGAACTACGCGCGCGAGGTGATGGAACTGCAGACGCTGGGCGTCGACGGCGGCTACACGCAAAAAGACGTCCAAGAGCTGGCGCGCGTCCTCACCGGACTGGGCGTCAACCTCGGCGACCGCGCGCCCGAGGTCCGGCCGAACCAGCGCGCGCTCTACGTGCGCCAGGGCCTCACCGAGTTCAACCCGGGGCGGCACGACATGGGCGACAAGGTCGTTCTCGGCCAGCGCGTTGCCGGCCGCGGCTGGGACGAAGTGCTCGACCAGCTCGGCCGGCTGGCCGCACACCCGCAGACGGCGCGCTTCGTGAGCCGCAGGCTGGCCGAATACTTCGCCGCCGACCAGCCCGCGCCCGCGCTGGTCGAGCGGATGGCCCAGGCCTTTGCGCGCAGCGACGGCGACATCGCGGTGACGCTCGCGGCGATGTTCGAATCGCCGGAATTCGCTGCGACGCTCGGCCGCAAGTTCAAGGATCCGATGCACTACGTCGTCTCCGCAGTGCGCCTGGCCTACGACGAGCAACCGATCTTGAACACCGGGCCGATGCTAGGTTGGCTCGGCCGCCTCGGCGAGCTGCCGTACAACCGGCAAACCCCCGACGGCTATCCGCTCGACGAGTCGGCCTGGGCGAGCCCGGGCCAGATGGCGGTACGCTTCGAGATCGCGCGCGGGATCGGCAGCGGCAGCGCCGGGCTCTTCCGCGCCGAGGGGTCGAGCGTCGACGCGCCGGCCTTCCCCCGCCTGGCGAGTGCCTTCTACTACGAGAGCATCGAGCCGACCCTCAGCGCCTCGACGCGCGCCGCCCTCGACCGCGCGACCTCGGCGCAGGAATGGAACGTCTTTCTGCTGTCTTCGCCCGAGTTCATGTTGCGCTGAGTGCGCCGCGCCTGTCCACGTCTTCCGGAGACCACCACCATGCGACGCAGGGAATTCATTCGCCGCTCGATCGCCGCCGGCGCCGTCCTCCCGCTCGCCAGCGGCAGTGCGACGCTGCTCGCTGCGCCGGACGCGCCGGCGCGCCTGCTCGTCGTCTTCCTGCGCGGCGGCTACGACGCAGCGAGCCTGCTCGTGCCGACCGTGAGCAGCTTCTATTACGAGCAGCGCCCGCATATTGCGATCGCCCGCCCGGGCACGGCCGCCGATGCCGCCCTGCCGCTCGACGCCGACTGGAGCCTGCACCCGTCGCTGCGCGAGTCGGTGCTGCCGCTGTTCGAGAAGAAGCAGGCCGCGTTCATCCCTTTCGCCGGCACCGACGACGCCTCGCGCAGCCATTTCGAGACACAGGACTCGATCGAGCTCGGCCAGGCGCTGCAAGGCCGGCGCGACTACGGCTCGGGATTCCTGAACCGGCTCGCCGCCGTTCTCGGCGGCCAAGACGCGATCGCCTTCACCGACCGGCTGCCGCTCGTCTTTCGCGGCAGCGTGCCGGTTCCGAACCTCGCGCTCAGCAGCGTCGGGCGGCAAGGCATCGATCCGCGCCAGTCGGAAATCATCGCCGCGATGTACCAGGGCTCGCGCTTCGGCAATGTCGTGAGCGAAGGCTTCGAGGTGCGCAGCCAGGCGACGCAGGCGCTCGCCGGCGAGATGGTCGAGGCCAACCGCAACGCCATCACGGGCAAGGGCTTCGAAGGCGAAGCGCGACGCATCGGCCGGCTCATGCGCGAGCGCTATCGCCTGGCTTTCGTCGACGTCGGCGGCTGGGACACGCACGTCGGGCAGGGCGCCGGCAGCGGCTATCTCGCGAATCGCCTCGGCGAGCTCGGCAAGGGGCTCGCCGCTTTCGCCGAGGAGTCGGGCGACGCGTGGAGCTCGACCGTCGTCATCGTCGTCAGCGAGTTCGGCCGCACCTTCAAGGAGAACGGCAATCGCGGCACCGACCACGGTCACGGCAGCGTCTACTGGGTGCTCGGCGGTGCGGTGCGCGGCGGTCGCGTCGCCGGCGAGCAGGTCGCCATCGCCGCGGGGTCGCTGTTCCAGAACCGCGACTATCCGGTGCTCAACGAATATCGCGCCGTGCTCGGCGGCGTCTTCGCGAAGCTGTACGGCCTGTCCACGGCGCAGCTGCAGCAGGTGTTCGCGGGCAGCGCGGCGAAGGACATCGGTCTCGTCTGAGGGCGCCCCGACCGGGGAGTTCGCGGGCGCGGCGCTCGCGTACGATGGCCGACCGCCATGGACGCCGCCGCCCTTCGCCACGCCAGCACGAGATCGGCCGACGCCGCCGAAGCCGTGCTGCGCGAGGTCTTCGGCTACGCCGAGTTCCGCGGCGCGCAGCGCGCCATCGTCGACCACGCGATCGGCGGCGGCGACGCGCTCGTCCTGATGCCGACCGGCGGCGGCAAGAGCCTGTGCTACCAGGTGCCGGCGATCGTGCGGCATCGCGCCGGCCGCGGCATCGCCGTCGTCGTCAGCCCGCTGATCGCGCTGATGCACGACCAGGTCGGCGCGCTCGAGGAAGCGGGTGTGCACGCCGCCTTCCTCAACTCGACGCTCGACAGCGCCGGTGCCGCGCGCATCGAGCGCGAGATGATGAGCGGCCGCCTCGTCCTGCTCTACGCCGCGCCCGAGCGCATCGCCACGCCGCGCATGCTGGCGCAGCTCGATTCGCTGCACGAGCGCGGGCTGCTCTCGCTCTTCGCCATCGACGAGGCGCACTGCGTGAGCCAGTGGGGGCACGACTTCCGCGAGGACTACCTGCGCCTGTCGGTGCTCGCCGAGCGCTACGCCGGCGTGCCGCGGATCGCCCTCACGGCGACTGCAGACGCCCTGACGCGAGCCGACATCGTGCTGCGCCTGGCCCTGGGCGATGCGCGCGTCTTCGTCAGCAGCTTCGACCGGCCGAACATCCGCTACGCCGTCGTCCCGAAAGACAACGCGCGGGTCCAGCTGCTCGCCTTCCTGCGCGACGAGCACGCCGGCGCCGCCGGAATCGTCTATTGCCAGACACGCAAGAAGGTCGACGAGACGGCCGAGTGGCTCAACGAGCAAGGGATCGCCGCCTTGCCGTACCACGCCGGGCTCGAGGCGAACGTGCGGCAACGCAACCAGGACCGGTTCCTGCGCGAAGACGGCGTCGTCATGATCGCGACGATCGCCTTCGGCATGGGCATCGACAAGCCCGACGTGCGTTTCGTCGCCAACCTCGACCTGCCGAAGAACATCGAGGGCTACTACCAGGAGACGGGCCGCGCCGGGCGCGACGGCCTGCCGGCCGATGCGTGGATGGCGTACGGCCTGGCCGACGTCGTCAACCAGCGCCGCATGATCGACGAGAGCCCGGCCGGCGAAGAGTTCAAGCGCAACCAGCGCGGCAAGCTCGATGCCCTGCTCGCGCTCGCCGAAGCGCACGATTGCCGGCGCGTCCGCCTCCTGTCCTATTTCGGCGAGGCGAGCGCGCCGTGCGGCCCGTTGCAGAACGCCTGCGACAACTGCCGCGCGCCGCCGCAGACGTGGAACGCGACCGAGGCGGCGCGCATGGCGCTCAGCTGCGTCTATCGCGTCGAGCAGCACTCGGGGCTGCACTTCGGTGCCGGCCACCTGATCGACGTGCTGCGCGGCAAGCCGACCGACAAGGTCGCGCAGCACGGCCACTCCCGGCTCAGCACCTTCGGGGTCGGCGCCGCGACTTCCGAGACCGAATGGCGCAGCGTCTTTCGCCAGCTCGTCGCGCTCGGCCACCTCGCCGCCGAGGGCGAATATGGAACGCTCGCCCTCACGGCATCGTCACGCGAGGTGCTGCGCGGCGAGGTCGAATTGCTGTTGCGCGAGGCCAGTGCAGCGCCGACCCGCACTCGAGCGCAACGCAAGCGCGGCGCGAGCGCTGCGGGCGGCGGCGCGGGCAAGCCGCCGCCGCGCCCGCTCGACAACGCCGGCCTCGAGCGCTTCGCGGCGCTGAAGGCGTGGCGCGCCGGGGTCGCGCGCTCCCACAACCTGCCCGCCTACGTCGTCTTCCACGACGCGACGCTCGCCGAGATGGCCGAGGCGCAGCCGGCCTCGCTCGACGACCTGGCTTCGGTCAGCGGCGTCGGGGCGAAGAAGCTCGAGGCGTACGGCGAAGACATCCTCAGGGTCCTTGCAGCGGGCTGATGGGACGGCTGCGGAAGAATCACCCCGTCGCCGCCCCCTGGCCGTATCACGGTCGTATGCGGCAGACTCCCCGATTGCGATGGCCGGCCCCGACGACCTCCCCGACGACCTCCTGATGAGCGCCTACGCGCGCGGCGACGCCGTGGCTTTCGAACGCCTCTACGCACGCCACCAGGCCGGGCTCTATCGCTTCATCCGCCGCCTCCTCGGCACGGCGCTGTCGGCGCAGACCGACGAAGTGTTCCAGGACACATGGCTCAAGGTCGTGCACTCGCGCGAGCGCTGGGCGCCGCAGGGCGCGACCTTCCGCACCTGGCTCTTCACGCTGGCGCACCACCGCGTCATCGATCTCTTGCGCAAGAGCGGCCGCGAGGTCGCGCTCGACGCGTTCGACAGCGAAGGCGAGGAACCGTGGCAGCCCGACGCCGCGGCGTGGCAGCACTGGCCGGCGCCGGCGAGCGCCGCACCGCAGGGCGAGGACCTCGCCTTCTGGCGCCGCGCCGGCGAAAAGCTCCTCTTCTGCCTCGAGCAGTTGCCGCTCGCCCAACGCAGCGCGTTTCTTCTCCACCACGACGACGGCCTCGGGCTCGACGAAGTCGCCCGCGCGCTCGAGGTCGGCTTCGAGACGGCGAAGACGCGGCTGCGCTACGCGATGAGCAAGCTGCGCACGTGCATGGGCGCGTATCTCGAACCGCTGCAGCAGCGAGGCTCGTCGTGACCGACCCGCGACCCCGCAGCGGCGAAGGCGAAGAACACGACGCGTGGCTGCATCAGGCCCTGCTGCACGCGCCCGACGCCGCAGCAGCGCCGCCCGACGCACTGCGCGAAGCGATCCTCGCCGAAGCGCGATCGGCAGCGCGGGCCCGCTCGCGCGCGCCGTCGCCCGCACCTCGCGGGCGATCACCGCTCGACGCCATCGCCGACTTCTGGTCCTGGCTCGCCCGCCCGCCGATCGCTGCCGGATTCGCGAGCGTCATGGCGGCGACGATCGTCGGCCTCATGTGGTGGGATCGGCCGATGGACGAAGCGCTGCCGCCTCCCGCCTCCTCGTCGCGGGTGGCGGCGCCTGCGCTTGCGCCGCCTGCGCCCACGGTCGCGCCTGCGCCTGCGCCCATCCCTGTGCCCAAGGCCGCGCCAGCACCGACGCTGCGCACGCCGGCCGAGCCGCAGGCCGCACAGCCCGCGCCGCGCGTGCCCCTTGCCGCGCCAACCGCGGCGCCGACCGGTCGTCTCGACGCCTCACCGCAGAAGACGGCGCCGATGGCCGGCGTGGTCGATGCACCGCGCGAGGATCGCGAGAGCGTCGCTCCGCGCGTGGCGGAGACGCTGCCGGCCCGCGTCGTCGCTGCGCCGGACGCGCCGGCGCCATTCCCCGCGACGCCGACGCCGGCGGGCGCCGGCTCGCTGCAGGAACGAACTGCGCCGACCGCGACGCTGGCCAAGAAAGCAGAAAAGGAAGCGCCCGAAAGAGTGTTGCGTGGTGCAGCCGAGCCGGTGGCGGCAGCGACGAAGCCGGCGAGCCTGGCGCGGCAGCGCGACGCGACAACGGCTCGCGAGACGACGGCCGATTCGCTCGACTCCCGCGCCCCCTCGGCGCCGCCGGCTGCGTTCGCCAACGCGCCACCACCGGTTCGCGACGAGGCCGCGGCGAGCGGACGGCGCGCTGCCGCCAATGCGCCCGCGCGGCCGATGGCGCCGCTGTTCGCCTCGATCGCGAAAGACGCCGAGCACTGGACGCGGCTCAACGCGAGCGGCGAGAACCTTCCCCTCGATGCGGCGACGCAGGCCTGGCTGGCGAGCGTCGACGCGGCCGCGGCGACGCGCTGGCAAGGCGCTGCCGAGCTAGCCGGCCGTCTCGAGAGCGGGCTCGTCGCCGACTCGCGCGTGCTCGTTCTCGGCCGTGACGGGCGCCTTGCCGCGAGCGTACGCATCGAGGATGGAGGCGTCTTCTATGCGTCGCCGGCGGGCCCGGTGTGGTTCGCTCCGCTGCCCGCAGAGGCCGTCACGCGATTGCGCGCGACGCTGCCTGCGACTGCGCGCTGACGCCCCTACGTCCCTCCGCCGGTCGGCTTGCTCGCCGAACGACCGCGCCGCTATCATCATCGGTTCGCCTGTTCGCGCCGCCGTCGATGTCCGCCCTGTCGCATGCCAAGGAAATAGCCGGCGAGAAATCCGGCGCCGAGGAGTCGGCACCATCGCATCGAGCCGCGCCGGCGTCGAACGAGCCTCTGGCCGGAGCGGGCCGCTCGCTCGCCGACGTGCGCGACGCCATCGCGCCGCTCATCCGCGTGCGCGGCGCACGAACCCACAACCTCAAGAACATCGATCTCGACATCCCGCGAAACCGGCTCGTCGTGATCACGGGGCTTTCCGGCTCGGGCAAGTCGAGCTTGGCCTTCGACACGCTCTACGCCGAGGGCCAGCGC
>DATMGW010000308.1:0-4368 GCA_035555295.1 Caldimonas sp. | reverse complement strand
GGATCCCCTGGCGCACGACGGCTCGGCCTCGCACCCTGCGCTTCGGTGTCGCGATCTCGATCGCGTCGCCGTCGGCGATTCCGAGCCGCTGCGCCGCGCTCGTGTTGATGATCACGCCGCGGTGGCCGGTGACGTTGTCGGCCACCTCCTTCATGAGCTGCATCCCGACGTTGGCGCCCCAGGCGTACTGCATGCTGCGCGCCGTGAGCAGCCAGAACGGGTAGTCCTGCGCGCGGCCGCCGGTCTGGCCGATGATCGCTTCCCACAGCGCCGGGAAGTTCTTCCACACCGGCAGTGCCTGGTATTCCTTCAGCTGCTCGTCCCACCAGTGCATGTCGTGCTCGTGCAGGCGGCGGCCGAGCTCGGCGCCGACGCGCATCAGCCGCTCCTGGTACGGCAGCTCGAAGCGCAGGTCGTGCTTGACGAGCGTCGGGAAGAGGTACCACTGGCTGCGCGGGAAGGGCCTGGTCGCCAGGCCGTGCTCCTTCCACCAGTCCAGCCCGTGCGCATGCGCGCCGTCGCTCACCTCGGCGCTGGCCGCCTTGCAGACGGCGTCCCAGATCTGCTCGCGGCTGTGCGTTGCGCGCGGGTCGAGGGAGAAGTCGCCGTGCTCGCCCTTCAGCGGCACGCCTCCGGCGCCCTTGTTGATGGCGGCGACGTACTTCTCGCTCAGGCCGGTGCGGCGCGCCAACTCGGTGGCGATGTCGGTGAAGTCGCGCGCCTCGCCCTGAGGGGCTACCACCGGCTGGCGCAAGGCGTAGCCCTGGTGATCCCAGAACTGCTCCTGGTACTTGGTGCCGCCGATCCGCCACAGCTGCAGGCTCTCGAGGTCGGTGGCGTCGGGCAACAGAACATCGGCGAAATGGTTGGTCTCGTCGCGCGTATAGGCGAAGGCGACGACGAACGGGAAGCGCGCCATCTTCTCGCCCAGCGCCTCCGTGTCCCAGAACGAGATCGCCGGGTTGGTGCGGTAGACGAACCACACGTCGGGCAGCGTGACGCGCGGCAGACCCTTGGGCGTCTCGTCGAGGAAGAGCCACGAGAAATGGGTCGGCCCGAGCGCCTGGCTCCACGGCCCGTCGGCGGCCAGCGGCACCATCGTGCGATAGGCGTTGCGGATGTTGGGGCTGGGCGACCAGCGTGCCTTGTCGGTCGGGTTGAGCGGGAAGTGCATGAAACCGTCGGGCCCGGCCTTCACGCTCTGCAGCCGCTCGGCCATCGGCCGGCTCAGACGGACCGTCGTGCCGAGCGTGCCGCCCGGCACTTCGAGCCCTCCGACCAGCGTCGCCAGCAGCGTTCGCGCCCAGCAGCACTCGAAGCCACCCCAGCCGTTGTTGACCGTCTTGCCCAGGGTGACCGCGACGGGGCGGTAGGGCAGGGTCTGGCCGTCGATCTCGATGGTCTGGCCGACGCAGGCATGGTCGATGAACTCGTTGGCAATGCGCCGCATGACCGCGGCCGGAACGTCGCAGATCGGCTGCGCCCACTCGGGGGAGTAGGCGCGCATGTGCTCGACCAGGCGCGCGAAGCCGGTCGTTCCCTGCAGCAGTCCTTCGGCCAGCACCTCGTCGTCGGGGCCGATCTCGATCGCCTCGACCTCGTAGGTGCCTTCGATCCCTTCTCGCAGCCCCGGGCTGTCGTGCGCCCGTGCGCTCGCGCTCGCCAGATCCCAGACCAGCGGCTTGCGGCTGCCGCGCTCGCGCAGGTAGTAGCCGTGCGGGCCGACCAGGTAGGGCGACGCGGTGCGCACCGCGAGGAACGGCAGGTCGAGGCGTTCTCGCGGCACCTCGTGCAGCAGCACGTGGATCAGCGCGTAGAGGAACGCGGCGTCGGTCTTCGGCTTGATCGGCACCCATTGCGCCGAGCAGGCCCCGGTCACCGAGAGGTGCGGCTCGACCTGGACGCGCTTCATTCCGCGCACGCGCGCCCGGGCGTGCCGCCAGACGCCGGTCACGCCGCCCGAGGCCTCGATGTTGGAGCCACACGAGATCAGGTAATTGCACAACGGCGTGTCGGGCGTGACGATGAACGCGCGGTGCCAGAACTCGCCGTACAGATGCTCGGAGTGGTAGCACTTGACACCCTGGCCGGAGCCGAATCCCATGTCCATCGCGCCCCAGGCCGAGAGGAACGCCGGAAGGGTGCCCATGTACGACTGCGGCGTGCCGCCGCCGCCGAAGCTGGCGGCGACGCGCGGGTAGCCCGAAGCGTCAGTGATGCCTGCGGCGCGCACCGCGTTCAGGCGCTCGGCGATCAGCCCGAAGGCCTCGTCCCAGGAGATCGGCACGAAGCCCGGGTCCTCGTCGCGCCCCTTGACCGGGTTCGTGCGCTTCATCGGCGTCAGCACGCGATTCGGGTTGTAGGTCTTCTGCACCAGCCCGTAGGCCTTGACGCAGACCTTGCCGCCGCCCGGGTGCACGTCGGCGGCGCAGAAGTTGGGTTCGACCTCGGTGGCCACGCCGTCCTCCACCTTCACCGTCAACAGATCGGGTCCGGCGACGCACTGGTAGCAGTAGGTCGGCACGCTCCCGGTGCGCGCCATCGCAACGGTCATGACAGCCCCGCCTTCTGCGCCTTGGCGGCGAGACGCTCTTCGGTCTTCTTGACGTCGACGATGAAGCGCGTGTGCCGGCCGCGGCAGATCGGCTCGACGCTGTCGCTGCCGGTGATGTCGAAGGTGACGGCGCGGCCCTTGACCTCGGCGATGCTGAGCGTGAGGTCGACCCGCATGCCCATCAGCGTGGCCGCCAGGTGGTCGAGCTCGACGCGCGTGCCGACCGAATCCTCGCCGGGGTCGAGGTGCTTGCCGAGCAGATCGCGGCACGCGATCTCGATGTCGCGCACGAGCATCGGGGTGGCGTAGACGCGCGCCTTCTCGCCCATGAAGTCGATCGTGCGTTCGCGGTCGACATCGACCGTCGCGCTGCCGGTGACGCCGGCTTGCAGGGTGTTCTTCATCGCGAGTCCTTTCGTGGGTGTGGGTGTTGGGCAGGCTTCACAGGCCCAGGTAGGCGTGCTGCACCTGGGGATCGCGCAGCAGCTCGGCCGCCGGCCCGCGCAGCACGATGCGGCCGGTTTCCATGACGTAGCCGCGGTCGGCGATCGCCAGCGCGGCGCGCGCGTTCTGGTCGACCAGAAGAATGGTCGTGCCTCGCGCCTTGAGGTCAGCGATCTGCGCGAAGATCTCCGCCACGAGCCGCGGTGCCAGGCCCATGCTCGGCTCGTCGAGCAGCAGCAGCCTCGGTCGCGCCATCAGGGCGCGGCCGATCGCCAGCATCTGCTGCTGGCCGCCCGACAGCGTTCCGGCAGGCTCGCGGCGCTTCGGCTCGAGCGCCGGGAACATCGCCAGCACGTGTTCCAGCGTGTCGCGCGAGCCTCGCGCGAACGCGCCCAGGCGCAGGTTGTCCTCGACACTCAACGGACCGAACACCTGGCGACCCTCGGGCACCTGGACGATGCCCAGCTGAACGCGCCGCCGCGCCGACAGCCGGGCCAGGTCCTCTCCGTCGAAACGGATCGCGCCGCCGCTCGTCGGCTGCACGCCGGAGATCGTGCGCAGCAAGGTGGTCTTGCCGGCGCCGTTGGCGCCGACCAGGGCCACCAGCTCGCCCGCCGCCACCTGCAGGTCGACGCCGGCGAGCGCCGGGATGCGCCCGTAGCGGCTGTCGAGGCGAACGATGTCAAGCATGGTCGCCTCCGCCCTCGCCGGGCCGCCCCAAGAGAGCGGAAATCCCCTCGGGGGATGATGCCGAAGGCATCTTGGGGTCGACAATTCCGCCCTCGGCAGCACCGAGATAGGCCTCGATCACCTGCGGGTCGCTTGCGATCTGCGCCGGCGTGCCTTCGGCCAGCTTCTTGCCGTGGTCCAGCACCAGCACGTGGTCGGACACCTCCATCACCAGCCGCATGTTGTGCTCGACCAGGATCACCGTCGTGCCGTCGGCAGCCAGCCGCTTGATCAGCGCGTCGATCTCGCGCGCCTCGGTCTGGTTCAGTCCGGCGGCCGGTTCGTCGAGCAGCAGCAGCAGCGGTTCGGCAGCCAGGGCGCGCGCGATCTCGAGGCGCTTGAGCGCGCCGTAGGGCATCGAGTCGGCAGGCGCCTCCTGATACTCGGCCAGTCCGACCAGTCGCAGCAGCCGGCGCGCCACGTCGCGACACGAGGCCTCGGCGCGCACCAGGGCCGGGGTGCGCAGCATGGCCGCCAGCAGCGAGCAGCGCTCGCGCAAATGGCGGCCGGTCATCACGTTTTCCAGCGCCGTCATGTTGAAGAACACCTGCAGGTCGACGCCGGCGAGCGCCGGGATGCGCCCGTAGCGGCTGTCGAGGCGAACGATGTCAAGCATGGTCGCCTCCGCCCTCGCCGGGCCG
>DATMGW010000307.1:0-8575 GCA_035555295.1 Caldimonas sp. | reverse complement strand
CGTTGCAATCCTGGATCCAGCTCGCCGTCTACCTCCTCGTCCTGCTGCTGCTCGCCTGGCCGCTGGGCAAATGGGTCGCCGCCGTCGCCGAGGGGCGCCTGCCGAAGTGGCTGGCGCCCATCGTCTGGCTGGAGAAGGCGTTCTATCGGCTGGCCGGTGTCGACGCGGCCGAAAGCACGTCGTGGAAGCGCTACGCGGTGGCCGCGGTCGCCTTCAACGTGCTGGGCGTCGTCGTCGTCTACGCCTTGCAGCGCCTGCAGGGCGTGCTGCCGCTCAACCCGCAGGCGATGGCCGCGGTCAGCGCCGACTCGTCGTTCAACACCGCCGTCAGCTTCGTCACCAACACCAACTGGCAGGGCTACGGTGGCGAGTCGACGATGAGCTACCTGACCCAGATGCTCGCCCTGGCGGTGCAGAACTTCTTCTCCGCCGCCACCGCCGTCGCCGTCGTCTGGGCGCTGATCCGCGGTTTCGTCGCCCGCTCGTCGGGAACGGTCGGCAACTTCTGGGTCGACGCGACTCGCTCGACGCTCTACGTCCTGCTGCCGATCTCGCTCGTCTTCGCCGTGTTCCTGGTCAGCCAGGGCTCGATCCAGAACTTCGACGCCTACAAGGACGCGACGACGCTCGAGGTCAACGCCTATCAGCAGCCGAAAAACGGCCCCGACGGCCAGCCCCTGAAGGACGCCAAGGGCGAGCCGGTGATGGAAGACGTCAAGGCGCCGACGCAGTCGATCGCGATGGGCCCGATCGCCTCGCAGGAAGCGATCAAGATGCTCGGCACGAATGGCGGCGGCCCGTTCAACGCCAACTCGGCGCATCCCTACGAGAACCCGACGCCGCTCTCCAACTTCGTGCAGATGCTGTCGATCTTCCTGGTCCCGGCCGGCCTCGTCTTCGGCTTCGGCCGGATGGCCGGCGACATGCGCCAGGGTTGGGCGGTGCTGGCGGCGATGACCGTGATGTTCGTCGTCATGGTCGTCTTCGTCTCGCCGCAGGAGCAGGCGGGCAATCCGCTGCTGTCGTCGCTCGGCGTCGACCAGGCGGCGAGCGCGCTGCAGCCGGGCGGCAACATGGAGGGCAAGGAGGCGCGCTTCGGCATCGCCGCGTCGACGCTTTTCGCCGCGATCACGACGAGTGCGTCGTGCGGCGCGGTGATCGCGATGCACGATTCGTTCATGCCGCTCGGCGGTGCGGTGCCGCTGGTTCTCATGCAGCTCGGCGAAGTCGTCTTCGGCGGTGTCGGCTCGGGCCTCTACGGGATGCTCGTCTTCGCCGTCCTCACCGTCTTCATCGCCGGCCTGATGATCGGCCGCACTCCGGAGTATCTCGGCAAGAAGATCGAGAGCTACGACATGAAGATGGTCTCGATTGCCATCCTCGCGACGCCGATCCTCGTGCTCGCGGGTACGGCGATCGCTGTCGGCATGGACGCCGGCAAGGCAGGCGTCGCCAACCCCGGCGCCCACGGCTTCTCGGAGATCCTCTACGCCTTCAGCTCGGCCGCCAACAACAACGGCAGCGCCTTCGCCGGGCTCTCCGCCAACACGCCGTTCTACAACGTCATGCTGGGCATCGCGATGTGGTTCGGCCGCTTCGGCGTGATCGTTCCGGTGCTCGCCCTGGCCGGCTCGCTGGCGGCGAAGAAGCGCCTGGCCGTCAACGCCGGCACCTTGCCGACGCACGGACCGCTGTTCGTGCTGCTGCTGATCGGCACAGTGCTGCTTGTCGGCCTGCTCAACTACGTGCCGGCGCTCGCCCTCGGGCCGGTCGCCGAACACTTCATGCTCTTTTCCGCGAAATGAAGACGGACACCATGGCTTCGACCCGCAGCTCGTTTTCCCTGTTCGATCCGGCGCTGGTGCGCCCGGCGATCCGCGACGCCTTCGTCAAGCTCGACCCGCGCGTGCAGTGGCGCAACCCCGTGATGTTCGTCGTCTACGTCGGCAGCATCCTGACGACGCTGCTCGGCGCCCAGGCGCTGGGCGGCACGGGCGAGGCGCCGGCCGCCTTCATCATCGGCGTCGCCGTCTGGCTCTGGTTCACGGTCCTCTTCGCGAACTTCGCCGAAGCGCTGGCGGAGGGGCGGAGCAAGGCCCAGGCGGCCAGCCTGCGCGGCATGAAGAGAAAGCTCATCGCCAAGCGCCTGCAGGCGCCGAAGCGCGACTCCCCCTGGTACCCGCAGGAAGCCGAGGAGCTGAAGAAGGGCGCGGTCGTCCTCGTCGAAGCGGGCGACACGATCCCGCTCGACGGCGAGGTGATCGAGGGCGTCGCCTCGGTCGACGAAAGCGCGATCACCGGCGAATCGGCACCCGTCATCCGCGAGGCCGGCGGCGACTTCGCGTCGGTGACCGGCGGTACGCGCGTCCTGTCCGACTGGCTGGTCGTCCGCATCACCGTCAACCCGGGCGAATCGTTCCTCGACCGCATGATCGCGATGGTCGAGGGCGCGCGCCGGCAGAAGACGCCGAACGAGATCGCCCTCAACATCCTGCTCGTCGCGCTGACGATCGTCTTCCTCGTCGTCGTCGTGACGCTGCTGCCGATGTCGATCTACAGCGTCGACGTCGCCAAGGCCGGCTCGGCCGTCACCGTGACGGCGCTCGTCGCGCTGCTCGTCTGCCTGATCCCGACGACGATCGGCGCCCTGCTCTCGGCGATCGGCGTCGCCGGAATGAGCCGGATGATGCAGGCCAACGTGATCGCCACCTCGGGTCGCGCCGTCGAGGCGGCCGGCGACGTCGACGTGCTGCTGATGGACAAGACCGGAACGATCACGCTCGGCAACCGGCAGGCGTCGGCGTTCTACGCCGCGCCCGGAGTCACCGAGCAGCAGCTCGCCGACGCGGCCCAGCTCGCTTCGCTCGCCGACGAGACGCCCGAGGGCCGCAGCATCGTCATCCTCGCCAAGCAGAAGTTCAACCTTCGCGAGCGCGACATGGCGCCGCTGGCGGCGACCTTCGTCCGCTTCACGGCGCAGACGCGGATGAGCGGCGTCGACCTCGCCGGCGAGGGCACGGCGAAGCGGGTGATCCGCAAGGGCGCGGGCGATGCGATCCGCAAGCACGTCGAAGCGCTCGGCGGCAGCTTCGCGCCGGCCCTGGTCCAGGCGATCGAAGACGTGGCGCGCCGCGGCAGCACGCCTCTCGTCGTCGCCGAAGGGGCGAAAGCCCTCGGCGTCGTCGAGCTCAAGGACATCGTCAAGGGCGGCATCAAGGAGCGCTTCGCCGAGCTGCGCCGCATGGGAATCAAGACGATCATGATCACGGGCGACAACAAGCTGACGGCCGCGGCGATCGCCGCCGAAGCCGGCGTCGACGACTTCCTCGCCGAAGCGACGCCCGAGGCTAAGCTCAAGCTGATCCGCGAGTACCAGGCCGAAGGCCGCCTCGTCGCGATGACCGGAGACGGCACCAACGACGCGCCGGCACTCGCCCAGGCCGACGTCGCGGTCGCCATGAACACCGGAACGCAGGCGGCCAAGGAAGCGGGCAACATGGTCGACCTCGACTCGAACCCGACCAAGCTGCTCGAGGTCGTCGAGACCGGCAAGCAGTTGCTGATGACGCGCGGCTCACTCACCACGTTCTCGATCGCCAACGACGTCGCCAAGTACTTCGCCATCATCCCGGCCGCCTTCGCGACGACCTATCCGCAGCTCGCCGCGCTCGACGTGATGCACCTGGCGAGCCCGGCGTCGGCCATCCTCTCGGCGGTGATCTTCAACGCCGTCGTCATCGTCTTCCTCATTCCGCTCGCCCTGAAGGGCGTGAAGTACCGCGCCGCGCCGGCCGCCGAGCTGCTGCGCAGGAACGTCCTGATCTACGGCGTCGGCGGCCTCATCGTTCCCTTCATCGGCATCAAGCTGATCGACCTCGCGCTGTCGGTCGCCCACCTCGTCTGAGAGACCGTCGTCATGATGAACGCCATCCTTCGCCCCCTGCTCGTCCTCTTCGTCGTGCTCTCGATCGTCACCGGCGTCGCCTATCCGCTCGCCGTCACGGGCATCGCGAAGGTGGCGTTTCCGAAGCAGGCCGCCGGCAGCCTCGTCGAGCGCGACGGCAAGGTCGTCGGCTCGATACTGATCGGCCAGAGCTTCAGCGACCCGAAGCACTTCTGGAGCCGGCCGTCGGCCACCTCGCCCGGGCCGAACAACGCCGCCAACTCGGGCGGCTCGAACCTGGGCCCCTCGAACCCGGCGCTCGTCGATGCCGTGAAGGGCCGCGTCGCCGCGCTGCGCGCCGCCGACCCCGGCAACACGGCGCCCGTCCCGGTCGATCTGGTCACCGCGTCGGCGAGCGGCGTCGACCCCGAAATCAGCCTCGCCGCCGCGCAGTTCCAGGCAGCGCGCATCGCCCGCCAGCGCGGCCTGCCCGTCGAGCAAATGCGGGCGCTGATCGACGCGCACGCGATGCGTCCGCTGTTCGGTTTTCTCGGCGAGCCGCGCGTCAACGTTCTCGAATTGAATCTCGCGCTCGGTGCGCTCGGCAAGACCTGATGCACCGACGAGCGTCGACTGACGGACACGCTCCGTGCAAAGCTCCGTCGATCTCACCAATCCCCGAAAGCCATCTGTGATGAAGAAGAAATCCCTGATCCTCCTGCCCTTGCTTGTCGCCAGCTGGATCGGCGCGCAGGCGCAGACCGCGGCGCCCGCGCCCGCGGCCGCGGCGGCATCGGCACCCGAGCCGACGCCCTCGCCATTCACGGCCAACATCAACCTGACGAGCAACTACAAGTTCCGCGGCCAGGATCAGGGCACGCTGAAGGCGTGGTCGCCGGCGGTCCAGGGCGGATTCGACTGGACGCAGAACGGCTTCTATCTCGGCAACTGGAACTCCAACGTCAGCTTTGCCGGCAACATCGAGATGGACCTGTACGGCGGCTACCGCGGCGAGATCACCAAGGACTTGACCTATGACGTCGGCATCCTGCAGTACTACTACCCGCGGAACAGCGACAACGTACCGTTCAGCTTCGACACGACCGAGATCTACGGCTCGCTGGCATACAGCTTCTTCACGCTGAAGTACTCGCACACGGTCTCGAGCGACTACTTCGCCCTCGGCGCGATCAACCAGGCGAGCGAAGGCCTGGCGTCCCGGCCGAAGGGCCGCAACACCGGCTACCTCGACCTGAGCGCCAACTACGAGGCGGTCAAGGGGCTGACGCTGAACGGGCACATCGGCTACACGCGGCTTGCGGGGGACCTGCGCGACGCGATGAACACGAGCGGAGCGACACCGGTCCACGCCTACGCCAACTACACCGACTGGAAGGCCGGTGCGACCTACGACCTCGGTTCGGGCTTCACGGTCGCCGGCGCCTTCGTCGGCGCGAGCAACAAGAGCGTCTGGGGCGACGTCAACAAGACGCGCTTCATCGTCACGCTGGGCAAGACCCTGTAGCGTGCCGAATTCCGATCCCGCACTTCCTATGAACCAGCTCGCCGAGACCCTGAGCACCGGCGACGTGCTCGTCGACGTCGTCGCGACGAGCAAGCAGGATCTGTTCGAGCAAGCCGGCGCCCTGTTCGAGAGAAACCACTCGATCGCGAAGAAGATCGTCGTCGAGAACCTCCTGGCGCGCGAGCGCCTGGGCTCGACGGGTCTCGGTCACGGCGTGGCCATTCCGCACGGGCGCATCAAGGGCCTCGAGCATCCCGTCGCTGCGGTCTTTCGCCTGCGCGAGCCGATTGCCTTCGACGCGCCGGACGAGGAGCGGGTTGCGATTCTCGTGTTCCTGTTCGTCCCGGAAATGGCGACGCAGCGCCATCTCGAGATCCTCTCGGGAATCGCCGAGATGCTGGCGGACGGCGATCTGCGCGAGCGTGCGAAGAAGGAAGGCGACTCGGCCGCCCTGCACCGAATGCTGACGAGCTGGCAGCCCGACGCGCCGCAGGTCGCGCGAGGCGCCCTCGCCGGCAGGTCCTAGCGAAGCAGGCGAGCGCTGAGAACCAGGACAACCAGTCCGGCCAGCGTCAGCACGAATCCCAGAACATTGCGAACTCGCTCCGGCAGTCGCGATGCCAGGCCCAGATGCAGGCTCACGCCGAGCCACAACGATCCGAGTGCAGCCGTCACGGACCACGCGATGAAGTGGGGCACAAGCGGAGCGTCGGCGAAGAAGCTGTGCGGGCCGATGAACAGCCGGCCCCGCGCGGCGCCCTGGACACAGTAGAGGAACGGAGTGCCGAACACGGCCGCAACGGCGAGCAGCAGAGGGACCGATGACGGCCGCTGGCTCTCTTCCGTCTCAGGTTGCGCTTCAGGTCGCGAACCGACGCCCGGCTCCGGGGGACAGGAGTCGTCGAAGGAGGACCTTCTCACGGCAGAGCTTGTTTGCATGGGTCTGTTGAATCGAGGGTCGGGGCTCACACTCCGACGTGAACGAGGCGCGGCGGCCGGACCATCGGAGCGGCCCACTTCGCGTAGGCGCAGCGCGCGGCCTTGTGCACCGCCGCCAGGCGCTCGTCGAGGTGCGCCAGGATCACCGGCTCGTGCTGAACAGCGGGGCCTTCGGCGGCGGCAAGCTCGTCGCGATGCGCCGCGCACCAGCTGCGGACGATCTCTTCGGTCACTTCCAGATGACTCTGGAACGCGAGATGCCGACCGTGCATGAAGCCCTTGTTCAGGCAATATTCTCCGAACAGCGTGCGGGTGGCGCCTTGCGGGATCGCGAAGGTCTCGTAGTGCCAGTTGAAGGCCAGCACCCGGGCGTCCGATCCGAACAGCTGCCACGCCGCCGGAGTGACGCGCAATGGCGTCCAGCCGATCTGCGGCCAGGGGCTCTTCTGCACTGTCGCGCCGAGGGCGCGGGCCAGGAGTTGCCCGCCGAAGCAGTGGCCGAGAACCGGCACGTCGCAGGCGACGGCGTCGCGGGTGAGGCGCAGCTCCTGCTCGATCCACGGCAGCGGGTCGTTGACGCTGGCATCGCTGCCGAGGAAGACGAGGCCGCTGAAAGGGCGCGCCGAAGGCGGCACGTCGTCTCCTTCGCTCGGGTGGATGATCCGCGACTCGATCCCCACCTCGTCGAGGTAGCGCAGCAGGTATCCGGGTCGCTGCAGGGGATCGTGCTGGAAGATGGCGACGGGTTTCATTCGGGTGCACGCGCTGGCGTGCTGCGGTCTCGGAAAGATCAATCTAGGGCTTCGAGGAACAAAACGTCGACAAGATCGTCGCGGCGCGGGTCAAGACGGTGTCAAGACACTCGCCGAGCCGACGAGCGAACGGCACCCGGGCGGCTCCTAGAATCGCGCGTGCCCCATCGTTGCCGAGGAGCCGTCCGTGCTGATCAACTGCGTTGCCTACGAGAACGGCACGAAGCTCGCCGACTGCCCGATCGACGACATCAGCGAATACCTCAAGCGCCCGGGCTGCTTCGTCTGGGTCGCGCTGAAGGACGCGACGCCCGAAGAGCTCTCGAAGATGCAGGAGGAATTCGGCCTGCACGACCTGGCCATCGAGGACGCGCGGCACGGCCACCAGCGGCCGAAGATCGAGGAATACGACGACACGCTCTTCGCCGTGCTGCACACGGTCGAGATGCAGGCGACCGACGAGCTGCTCGTCGGCGAGGTCGACATCTTCGTCGGCCGCAACTTCGTGCTCTCGGCGCGCAATCGCACGCAGCAGGGCTTCCTCGGCGTGCGCGCCCGCGCCGAGCGCGAGCCGCATCTGTTGCAGCACGGGCCGGCGTTCGTCTTCTACGCCTTGCTCGACGCCGTCGTCGATCGCTACTTCCCGATCATCGACGCGCTCGAAACCGATCTCGAATCGATCGAGGACCAGATCTTCGAGCCGAAACTGGGGCGCGCCAACATCGAGCGGCTCTATGCGCTCAAGCGCAAGATCGGCGTCGTCAAGCACGCCGTCGCGCCGCTCCAGGAAGCGGTCGCCAAGCTCATCAGCGGCCGGGTGCCGCAGGTCTGCAGCAACAACCGCGAATACTTCCGCGACGTCTTCGACCACCTGGCGCGAATGAACGCCTCGCTCGACACGCTGCGCGACACGATCGGGACGGCTATCCAGGTCAACCTCTCGACGGTGACGATCGAGGAGACGGAGATCACCAAGCGCCTCGCCGCGTGGGCCGGTATCTTCGCCGTCGCGACGGCGTTCGCCGGGATCTGGGGGATGAACTTCAAGAACATGCCCGAGCTCAATTTCGAGTGGGGCTACCCGGCGTCGCTCGCCATCATCACGCTGTCGTGCGTTTTCATGTGGTGGCGCTTCCGCAAGGCGAAATGGCTCTAGCCACCTCTTGAGATGGACGATTCGCGCCCCGACCCCGACGCGCTGATCGAGCGCATCCGCGTGGAAGAAGCGAAGGCCGCGCGCGGCCGGCTGCGCATCTACTTCGGCGCATCGGCCGGCGTCGGCAAGACCTTCGCCATGCTCGCGGCGGCGCGCGCGGCGAAGGCGGAGGGCATCGACGTCGTCGCCGGCGTCGTCGAGACGCACGGCCGTGCCGAGACGCAGGCGCTGCTGCAGGGGCTCGAGGTGCTGCCGCGGCAAGCGCTGCCCGCGGCGAATCGCACGATGCTCGCCGAGTTCGACCTCGACGCCGCGCTGGC
>DATMGW010000306.1:0-6688 GCA_035555295.1 Caldimonas sp. | reverse complement strand
CGCGCGAGCAGCTCAGCCTGTCGTTGCAGTTCGCCGATGCGACGCATCGGGACGTGCTGCCGCGGCATCGGGTCGCACGCTGGCTGCGCGCGGCGCTGGCGGCGTCCGCGCAGATCGCGGTGCGGATCGTCGGCGCCGCCGAAGGGCGTGCGCTCAATCGCGACTTCCGCGGCAAGGATGCAGCGACCAACGTGCTCACCTTCGCCTACGAGCGCGATCCGACCGTCGTCGCCGATCTCGTCCTCTGTGCGCCGGTCGTCGAGCGCGAGGCGCGCGAGCAGGGCATCACGCTCGAGTCGCACTACGCTCACCTCGTCGTGCACGGCGCGCTGCACGCGCAGGGCTTCGACCACGAAGTCGACGCCGACGCCGCGGCGATGGAAGCGCGCGAAAGCGCCATCGTCGTCGCCTTGGGCTTTGCCGATCCGTACGCGCGTTAGGGTCCGACGACGGGTTCTACCTGGCGGGCCCGGCTCGGCAGCATCACCGAGGCGATCGCGACCAGGACGAGAACGATCGCCGCGCCGTCCTGCCAGTGCAACTCCTCGTGCAGCCACCACGCCCCCGAGATCGTGCCGAGCACGGGGATCAGCATCACCGACATGCTCGAAGCGACCGGCGGCAGGCTGCGCGCCAGGATCAGCCAGATCGGCTGCGCGAAGCCGAAGATGAGAACGGCGTTGTAGAGGATGGCGAACGTCGTCGTCGTGTTCGGCATGGTCCAGCGATCGCGCTCGAAGGCGAGCGTCGCGACACTCATGACGAGGGTCGTCAGCAGCGTCATCCAGAAGACGATGGCAAGGGTCGGCGCTACGATCGTCGTGCGTCGTATCTGCTGCGTGCCGAGCGCCCAGACCGCCGCAGCGACGAGCATGCCGACGGCGGCGAGTGGCCGACCGGTGAACGTGTCGAACTCGTGCCACAGGAGCAGCGCGACGCCGACCGCCGCGGCAGCGACGCCGGCGACGTGGCGCGCACGCAGCCGCTCGCCGAACACGGCGACGCCCCACAGCGCGGAGAAGATCGGCATCGTGTAGCCGAGGATTGCGGCGCGCCCCGACGACAGCGCCTGCACGGCGAGGATGGCGATCACGTGCCAGACGATCATGTTGGTGAGGGAGAGCCGGGCGAGCTTGCCGCGGTCGCTCGGGCGGATCGCGAACGGGACGCCGCGCAGGCGCAGCACGGCCCAGAGCACAGGCAGGCCGAACCACATCGACAGGGCGCGAAAGGCGAGCGGCGGAAAGCCGGTGACGCCCAGCTTCATCACCGGCCAGTTGAAGCCCCAGACGAGGGTCAGGACGGCGAGCAGCACGATCTCGCGCCGCCCGAAGGCGAAATCGGAACGCGCGGAGTTCAGGGCCGACTCGGCGGTACGCCTGGCGTCAGCGGGCCCTACCCGGCGCGCAGGGCGCGCGCCGCGTCGAGCGCGAAGTACGTCAGCACGCCGTCGGCGCCGGCGCGCTTGAAGGCGCCGAGCGATTCCATCATCACGGCGTCGCCGTCGAGCCAGCCGTTGAGCGCCGCGGCCTTCAGCATCGCGTACTCGCCGCTCACCTGGTAGACGAAGGTCGGGAGCCGAAACTCGTCCTTGACGCGGCGAACGATGTCAAGGTACGGCATACCGGGCTTGACCATGACCATGTCCGCGCCTTCGGCGATGTCGAGCGCAACTTCGCGCAGCGCTTCGTCGCTGTTGCCCGGATCCATCTGGTAGACCTTCTTGTTGCTCTTGCCCAGGTTGGCGGCCGAGCCGACCGCGTCGCGAAACGGCCCGTAGAAGGCGCTCGCGTACTTGGCGCTGTAGGCCATGATGCGGGTGTGGATGTGGCCGCTCTCCTCGAGCGCGGCGCGGATCGCGCCGATCCGGCCGTCCATCATGTCGCTCGGAGCGACGATGTCGACCCCGGCCTCTGCCTGAACCAGCGCCTGCTTCGCCAGCACGTCGACCGTCTTGTCGTTGACGATGTAGCCGGTCGCGTCGAGAAGGCCGTCCTGGCCGTGCGTCGTGAACGGGTCGAGCGCGACGTCGGTCATCAGGCCGAGCCCCGGGAAGCGCTTCTTCAGCTCGCGGACGACGCTCGGCACCAGGCCCTTGGCGTTCAGCGCCTCGCGCCCGTCCTCGCTCTTCAGCGCCGGCTCGAGGACCGGGAAGAGCGCCAGTACCGGGATGCCGAGCGAGACGCATTCCTCGGCGACGGGCAAGAGGCGGTCGAGCGACAGGCGCTGCACGCCGGGCATCGAAGCGATGTCCTGCGCCTTGCCCTGGCCGTCGAGCACGAACACCGGATAGATGAGGTCGCTGGCATGCAGGCGCGACTCCCGGACGAGCTCGCGGCTCCAGGCGTCGCGGCGCAGGCGCCGCGGCCGGCTCAATGGGTAGGGCGGAGGGATTTGCACCGGGCCGATTCTAGGGAATGGTGGAACCCGGCCCGCGCTGGCTGGCTCGGGGCCTGCACCGCGGCATCGATAATCGATCGATGGCTTCTTCGCTCCTGTGGGTCAAGGCGTTGCACATCGTCTTCGTGAGCAGCTGGTTTGCCGGCCTCTTCTATCTGCCGCGCATCTTCGTCAACCTGCGTGAGGTGCCCGCCGACAGTCATGCCGAGCGCGAAAGGCTGCTCGTGATGGCGAGAAAGCTCTATCGCTTCTCGAGCCTGCTGATGGTCGTCGCGATCGGACTGGGCCTGGTCCTGTGGCTCGGCTACGGCGTCGGCAAGGGGCCGGGCAACGGCTGGCTGGACGCGAAGATCGTTCTCGTCGTCGCCGCCATCGGCTACCACCACGCCTGCCGCTCGCTCCTGCGCAAGTTCGAGGAGTTCCAGAACGTGCGCAGCGACCGCTGGTTCCGTGTCTTCAACGAGTCCGCCGTGCTGCTGTTCGCGGCGATCGTCGTGCTCGTCGTCGTCAAGCCGTTCTGACGAGACGGGTGGGCCGGGCGGACGATGCATCGCCACCGCAGCTCGGCCGTCCCGCTGGCGTGGCTCTACAGCGCGCTGATCGTCTATGCGAGCCTGTATCCCTTCACCGGCTGGCGCGTGCCCGGGGACGGCCCGCTCGACTTCATGCTGCTCGGCTGGCCGCGCTGGTGGACGTGGTTCGACCTCGTCTCCAACCTGCTCGGCTACATGCCGCTCGGCTTTCTGCTGTTCGTGGCGCTGGTGCGCAGCGGCCGTCGGGCCGGTGCCTCGGCGGCGCTCGCTTGTGTCGCCGGCACCGTCCTTTCGTTTTCGATGGAGACGCTGCAGAACTACCTGCCGCAGCGTGTCGCATCGAACGTCGACCTCGGCCTCAACGCGCTCGGCACGGCGCTCGGCGTGGTCGTCGGGCTCGTTCTCAACGCCGGTGGCGGCATCGAGCGCTGGCAGAAGATTCGCGAGCGCTGGTTCGTCGCGCGCAGCGCCGGTGGCGCGGCCCTGCTCGTGCTCTGGCCGATCGGCCTGCTCTTTCCGACGGCGGTTCCGTTCGGCCTCGGCCACGTGCTCGGCCGGGTCCAGCCGGCGCTCGCCAGCTGGCTCGAGGGAACGCCGCTCGAGGTCTGGACGACGGGCTGGGCCGACGTCGCCAGCAAGCAGGCCCAGGCCGTCGCCTTGTCGCCGGCGACCGAACTGTCGATCATCGTTCTGGGCCTGCTCGCCCCGTGCCTCATCGCGTTCACGATCTCGGTGCCAGGCTGGCGCCGCGCCGCCCTCGTGCTCGGTGCGACGGCCATAGGTTGCGCGACGACGACCTTGTCGACCGCGCTCAACTTCGGCCCGCAGCACGCGCTGGCCTGGACGACCTCGCAGGCGTTGCAAGGCGTTCTCGTCGGTACCGCCGCGTCGGCGACGCTGAGCCTGGTTCCGAGCCGGGTCGCCGCCGGCTTCGGCCTCATCGCACTGACCGCACTGCTGATGCTGGTCGCCCAGGCCCCGGCCGACCCCTACTTCGCGCAAAGCCTGAAGGCCTGGGAGCAGGGACGCTTCATCCGCTTCCACGGGGCGGCGCAGTGGGTCGGCTGGGTCTGGCCGTATGCTGGCCTGACCTACCTGGTGGCAAGGCTGGCAGCTCGCGAGCCGAGGCGCTGAGATTGAAGACCGAATGAGGGAGACGAGACCATGATCGTCGGCATGAACCATTTCACCGTCGTCGCCGAAGACCGGCAGAAGACGCTTGATTTCTATGTCGGCCTGCTCGGCCTGTCCGAGGGGCCCCGCCCCGACCTCGGCTTTCCCGGTGCGTGGCTCTGCGCCGGCAGCGGGCCGGCACTCTTGCATCTCATCTTCGGCCGCTCTCCGCCGGACCGGCGCGCCGGCGTGATCGACCACATGGCGTTCACGGCAAGCGACCTGAAGGCGGTGAAGGCGCGCTTCGACGCCGCCGGCATCGAATACGACCTGCGCCGCCAGGCCGGCGCGGGTACCTGGCAGCTCTTCTGCCACGACCCGAGCGGCGCCAAGGTCGAGCTCGACTTCGACCCTGCGGAGACCCTCTGACGCTGAGAACCTATCCGCCAATAGGGCGACCCTGCGTCGTGACGACAAAGCGATGGATGCGAGGCGCAAGCCTTGCCCGGGGTGGACCCCCGGGCAAGGCTTGCAACGCGGCAGACGCGCCTTGTCGTCACAACCTTTCGGGCCGGGGTCGTATGGGCCACAGGCGGGTGTCGCGAGCCGCTTGTGGTGCCAAGCACCACGACGCGACTTGCTCCTACGCCTGCGGCCCATACGACCCCGGCGCAGGGCCTCCTTATTGGCGGATAGGTTCTAGGGTAGAGGGTGGCCGTGTAGGCTTCGGCCTTCGCGTTGCACTCTTTCCTCCCTTGCATGGCACCGGTTCCCTACTACCAGCGGCACATCTTCTTCTGCCTGAACGACCGCGAGAACGGCGAGAACTCGTGCGCCCACCACGGCGCGAAAGCCTGCCTCGATCACTGCAAGTCGCGCGTCAAGAGCGAAGGCCTTGCCGGCCCGGGCCGGGTCCGCGTCAACAAGGCGGGTTGCATGGACCGCTGTGCCGGAGGGCCGGTCGCCGTCGTCTATCCCGAGGGCACCTGGTACACCTATGTCGACAACGCCGATATCGACGAGATCGTCGATTCGCACCTGAAGCGCGGCAAGATCGTCGAGCGATTGCTGCTATCGCCCGACATCGGACACTGATCCGTCGCGCATGAATCCGCGCACGGTTCGCGAAATGGTCGCCGGGCCCGGCGGGCGCATCGAATGCGCCATCGATCGACCCGACGCAGCGCCGCTCGGCGTCGCCGTCGTCTGCCACCCGCACCCGCAGTACGGCGGAACGCTCGACAACAAGGTCGTGCAGACGATCGCGCGTGCCTTCCTGCAGCTCGGCTGGGCGAGCGTGCGCTTCAACTTTCGCGGCATCGGCGCTTCCGAGGGCGAATGGGACGAGGGCCGCGGCGAGGTCGACGACGCGCTTGCGGTCGTCGCGGCGGCGCGGGCACGCATCGGCTTCACGGGCTTGCCGCTCGCTCTGGCCGGGTTTTCCTTCGGCGGTTTCGTCGCCGTTGCCGCTGCCGAGAGCCTGGCCGCTGCCGACAAGCCGCGCCGCCTCGTCCTCGTCGCGCCGTCGACGCAGAAGCAGCAGGTGCCGGCCGTGCCCGGCGATACGATCGTCATCCACGGGGAGGGCGACGATGTCGTTCCGCTCGCCGCGACGCTCGACTGGGCGCAGCCGCAATCGCTGCCCGTGATCGTGCTTCCCGGCGTCGGTCACTTCTTCCACGGCCAGCTGGCGCTGCTCAAAACCGTCCTGGTCCGTGAACTGCGCGGCCTCGGCGCGGTCTGATCCCTTCCGTGCCCTCTCCTTCCTTCCAAAGCCTCCCGATGCTGATCCCCCGTTTCGTCGCCGCGCGCCTGGTCGCGCTCCTTCTCTCTTTGCCGCTCGCTGCCGGCGCCCTGGCGCAGGTGCCGCAGCCGCCCGAGGTCGCCGCCAAGAGCTTTCTCGTCCTCGACCTGACGACCAACCAGACGCTGGCCGAGCGCAACGCCGATGCGGCGGCCGACCCGGCGTCGCTGACCAAGCTGATGACGGCCTATCTCGTCTTTCAGGCCCTGCGCGACAAGAAGCTGACGCTCGAGCAGACGCTTCCCGTCTCGCTGCGCGCCTGGTCCGAGCGCAAGGGCGGCGGCTCGCTGATGTTCATCGATACGACGATGACGCCCAAGGTCGACGAGCTGCTGCGCGGCGTGATCGTGCAAAGCGGCAACGACGCGTCCGTCGCGCTCGCCGAGGCCGTGGGCGGAACGCTCGAGAACTTCGTCGCGATGATGAACCGGCAGGCGCAGGCCTGGGGCCTGAAGAACACGAGCTTCAAGAACGTCACCGGTCTGACCGAGCCCGGGCACCGAAGCACGGCGCGCGACATGGCGGCCGTCGCGACGCACATCATCCGCGACTTCCCCGAGTACTTTCCGTACTACTCGATCAAGGAATACAAGTACAACAACATCGTCCAGGCGAACCGCAACCTGCTGCTTCGCCGCGACCCGACCGTCGACGGCATGAAGACCGGCTTCACCGATGCGGCCGGCTACTGCCTGCTGGCGACGGCGCAGCGCGAGTTCCCCAACCTCGGGCCGGCGGGCGGCGCGGGCAAGCGCCGCATCCTCACCGTGATCCTCAACACGACCTCGATGGAGGCGCGCGCCAGCGAGAGCCAGAAGCTCCTCAACTGGGGCTTCCA
>DATMGW010000305.1:0-3151 GCA_035555295.1 Caldimonas sp. | reverse complement strand
CTGCGACTTTCGGGTTCCACCAGGCGATGACCATTGTCGGGTCGCTGTAGCCGGCCAGCCACGACAGCGCCGCGTCGAACTCGCCCTTAGTGAACACCCTGTTCAGGTACTCGGCCACCGGCATCTGCTGGATCTTGACGTTGATGCCGACCGGCTTCAGGTTCTGCTGGATCACCTGCGCCATGCGGGCGTAGATCGGGTCGCCCGAACTGGCGATCAGTTCGACATCCACGCTGCCCTTGCCGGTGGCGGCGATCAGGTTGCGCGCCTTCTCCAGGCGCTCGGCGCGCGGCAGCCTGTAGGTATCGACGTCCTTGCAGGCGGCCTTGCCGAAGGCGCCGGGGACCGGGTAATCGGGCTTCGCGGCGCCGGCGAAGACGATGTTGGCGATCGCGTCGCGGTCGATCGCCAGGTTCATCGCTTCACGGACGCGCTTGTCCTTGAAGGCCGACTTGTCGGACAGCGCGTTGATGTCGAGGCGGAAGTAGTTCGTCGTGTTCTGCGGCGTGACAACGAGGCGCTTGTCGCCGGCGACGAGCTGGCCGATGTCGGGATTCGAGAAGGTCGAGTAGTCGATCCGGCCGTCGCGCAGGGCGGCGACGCGCGCCGCCTCGTCGGGGATGATCAGCACGTTGAGCGTGTCGACCTTCGGATATCCCTTGCGCCAGTAGTACGGGTTCTTCACCAGCGTCCAGCTTTCCTTCGGCTTGTAGGCGCTGACCATGAAGGGCCCGGAGCCGAGGAGCTGGCGCGTCGGGTCGTAGCTGCCGTCCTTCAGCTCCTTGATCGGGATGATCGCGGCGGTGATGTGCGCCAGCGCCGGCAGGAACGCGGTGTGCGGCTTCTCGAGCTCGACGCGGACGGTAGAATCGTCCGGCGCCGACATCGACTTGATGACGCCGAACTGCCGCGACCAGTACGACGCGATCTTCTGGCTCGCCTTCTTCTTCTCTTCGTCGGTCTTCGCCGCGGCGACGCCGGCCGGATTCATCTCGACGCCGGTGATGCGCTCGATGCTTCCGATCACATCGGCGGCGACGACCGGGCGGCCGTTCGACCACTTCGCATCCTTGCGCAGGTTGATCACATAGCTGGTCGGCGACGTCTGCTTCCAGCTCTCGGCCAGGCCGGGCCGCAGCGTCATGTTCTTGTCGGTCGTGAGCAAGGTCTCGTAGACCACCTCGTACATCTGCCACGAGTTCACGGTCCCGGCGATGTGCACGTCCATGCTGTCGACGTCGCCGCCGGTGCCCCAGTTGAGCACCTTCTGCGCCTGCGCGCTGCCGGCGGCGACCGAGAGGGCCGCGACGACGAGCCAGCCCGCGACGGCGGGTCTGCGAACGCCGGATAGCCGATCACTCTTCATGCAAGAACTCCTGGAATGACGCTCGCCGGGCGCGACCCGGGCGCAGGCGGATGCACTGCGCCGGACGATTCTGTTAGTTGGCTCGCATCGTGTCAATCAGTGTAGTCTTGGCTAACATCGGCGCCGGGACAAGAGAGGACGGGAGCCACGCATGCTGAGCTTCGAGGAATACCGCAGACACGACGCGATGGGGCTGGCACAGCGCGTCGCGAGCGGCGATAGCAGCGCCGAGGAGTTGCTCGAGACGGCGATACGGCGTGCAGAGGCGGTGAACCCGCTGATCAACGCCATCAGCCAGCGGCATGAAGAGCTGGCACGCGAGACGATCCGTGCCGGCCTGCCGGAAGGGCCGTTCACAGGCGTGCCGTTCCTACTGAAGGACGTCTCGATCCAGCTCGCAGGTACCGAGACGAGCAATTGCAGCAAGCTCTTCGCCGGAAGCGTGGCGCAGGTCGATTCGACGCTGGTCGAGCGCTACAAGCGGGCCGGCCTCGTCATCTTCGGCAAGACGAACACGCCGGAAATGGGTCTCGCGGCATCGACGGAGACGGCGCTCCACGGCACGACGCGCAATCCCTGGAACGCAGAACGCACCTCGGGAGGCTCGTCCGGCGGCACGGCCGCCGCGGTTGCCGCCGGCATCGTCCCGGCCGCACAGGGCAGCGACGGTGGCGGCTCGATCCGCATCCCCGCTTCCTGCTGCGGCCTGTTCGGCCTGAAGCCGACTCGCGCGCGCACGCCGCTCGGTCCCCTGGTCGGCGAGAGCTGGGGCAGCATGGGCGTCGTGCATGTCCTGACACGGAGCGTGCGCGACAGCGCTGCGCTGCTCGACGCGACCCACGGTCCGGCGCCGGGCGATCCCTACGCGGCACCGGCGGTATCGCGGCCGTACCTTCAGGAAGTCGGCGCCGACCCGGGGCGGCTTCGCGTTGCGCTGCAGCTCCGCCCATTGTCCGGATCGCCCGTCGACGCCGAATGCATCGCCGCGGCGCGCGCTGCGGCCGAGTTGCTCTCCGGCATCGGCCACGCCGTCGAGGAGGCCCAACCGCCCGGCGATGCCGAGCAACTCGGCAGGGCGGCGTGGGCGCTCGTCGCGACCGGCGTCAGCGCGAGCTTGCACCGGCGCGCCGCGGTACTCGGGCGGGAGTTGCGCGAGGACGACGTCGAGCCCGTGACGTGGCGGGCAGTGCGCCATGCGGCGACGCTGTCGGCGCTCGACCATGCCAACGCGCTGGCGACGATCCACCAGCACGGGCGGCGCATGGCTGCGTTCCATGACCGCTACGACGTCGTGCTGAGCCCGACGCTCGGCCAGGTTCCGGTGCCGCTCGGCCCGCAGCGCATGAGCAACCCGGACCTCGATGCCTACACCGCGGCATTGCTGCGCTTCACGCCGTTCTGCAACCTGTTCAACATGAGCGGGGAGCCCAGCATGTCGGTGCCGCTGCACTGGAGCGCCGAAGGCCTTCCGGTCGGCGTGCTGTTTTCCGCGGCGTTCGGACGGGAAGACCTGCTCTTCCGCCTCGCCGGCCGCCTCGAGGAAGCCCGACCGTGGTTC
Organism: Caldimonas sp.; assembly: GCA_035555295.1. GTDB lineage: Bacteria > Pseudomonadota > Gammaproteobacteria > Burkholderiales > Burkholderiaceae_C > Schlegelella_A. The sequence continues at coordinate 227 of DATMGW010000305.1, read as the reverse complement.
GACCGCGTTCCCGCGGCACCGGGCTGATCGGGACGCTCGAAGGCACGATGTCCGCGCCGCCGAAGCGAGGCAAGCGTGCCGGCACCCCGGCACCGGCGCTGAACGAGCGCATCTCCCGGGCCCATGCCGACATGACGCCGTCCGAGCGCGGCATCGCCAGCTACATGCTCGGCAACCTGCACCTGCTGCCGTTCGAGAACGCCGCGGCGATCGCCGCGAAGGTGGGC
>DATMGW010000304.1:0-5705 GCA_035555295.1 Caldimonas sp. | reverse complement strand
TCGACGATCGCCGCCGTCATCGTCGAGCCGGTCGCCGGATCGACGGGTGTGCTCCTGCCGCCCAAGGGCTATCTCGAGCGCTTGCGCGCGATCTGCGACAAGCACGGCATCCTGCTCATCTTCGACGAAGTCATCACCGGGTTCGGCCGCCTCGGCTCGCCGTTCGCGGCGACGCATTTCGGCATCACGCCCGACCTGATGGCCGTTGCCAAGGGGATCAGCAACGGCTGCGTGCCGATGGGTGCCGTGTTCGCCAAACGCGCGATCCACGACGTCTTCATGCAAGGACCCGAGCACGCCGTCGAGTTCCCGCACGGCTACACCTATTCGGCGCATCCGCTCGCCTGCGCCGCCTCGCTCGCGACGCTCGAGACCTACGCCGACGAAAGCCTGCTGACGCGCGCCGCGAAGATGGCGCCGAGCTTCGAGCACGCGCTGCACTCGCTCGACGAATCGCCGCACGTCATCGACGTGCGCAACGTCGGCCTCGTCGGCGCGATCGAGCTGGCCTCGATCGAAGGCAGCCCCGGCAAGCGCGCCTTCGACGTCTTTCGCACCTGCTTCGAGCGCGGCGTGATGGTTCGCGTCACCGGCGACATCATCGCCCTGTCGCCGCCGCTCATCGTCGAAGACACGCATATCGACCAGGCGATCAGCACGATCGCCGACGTGCTCAAGACGACCGCCTGATCTCCCGGCGCCGGGCCGCGCTGCGCCTCGACCTGGCGCGTGCGCCGGCCCGGCGTGGCCGAAGGCGTGGACAATCGCGCGTTTGCCCGCCGCCCTGCGGCTCGTCCCGCCGATCCGATGAGCGCCGAAGCCTTCCTGCAGATCCGCCACCTCGTCAAGGAATTCGAAGGCCACCCTGCCGTCGACAACGTCTCGATCGACATCGCAAAAGGCGAGGTCTTCGCCCTGCTCGGCTCGTCGGGCTGCGGCAAGACGACGCTGCTGCGCATGCTCGCCGGCTTCGAGACACCGACCTCGGGCTCGGTTGTGCTCGACGGCCGCAATCTCGCCGGCCTGCCACCGTACGAACGGCCGATGAACATGATGTTCCAGAGCTATGCGCTCTTTCCCCATCTCACGGTCGCCGACAACATCGCCTTCGGGCTACGCCGCGACGGCATGCCCGCTGCCGAGATCGGCGTGCGCGTCGAGGCGATGCTCAAGCTCGTGCAACTCGGCGGCTACGCCAAGCGCAAGCCCCATCAACTCTCCGGAGGCCAGCAGCAGCGCGTCGCGCTGGCGCGCAGCCTGGCCAAGAAGCCGCAGCTCCTGCTCCTCGACGAGCCGCTCGGTGCGCTCGACCGCAAGCTGCGCGAGGAAACGCAGATCGAGCTGGCGAACATCGTCCACGACGTCGGCGTTACCTGCGTCATGGTGACGCACGACCAGGAGGAGGCGATGACGATGGCGTCGCGCATCGCGGTCATGAGCGCCGGCCGCTTCCTGCAGGTCGGTGCGCCGGCGGAGATCTACGAGACGCCTTCGAGCCGCTTCGTCGCCGACTTCATCGGCAACGTCAACCTCATGGAGGGTAGCGTCGTCGAGGACGAAGCGGGCCACGTCGTCGTCGATTGCGGCGACTGCAAGCATTGGATCGGCCACGGCATCACCGGCACGCTGGGAATGAAGGTGACGGTGGCGTTGCGCCCGGAAAAGATCCGCATCGGCCGCGAGCCGACGGCCGACGGCAGCGGGGCGGCTCCGCCCGCGCCGTTCAACCGCGTCCGCGGGAAGGTCAAGGATCTCGCCTACTTCGGCAGCTTCACCGTCTATCACCTCCTCCTGGCCGGCGGGCGCGTCCTGAAGGTCAGCCAAAGCAACAGCGAGCGCGGCGGCGGCACGGCGCTGACCTGGAACGACGAGGCCTGGGCAAGCTGGGCGCCGCTGTCGCCGGTGGTCCTCACGCAATGAAGCGCCCCGCCGGCCTGGCATGGCTGCGCGGCCGCAGCGCGGTGATCGGCGTTCCCTACGCCTGGCTGCTCGTCTTCTTCCTGCTGCCGTTTCTCGTCGTCGCCAAGATCAGCGTCTCCGAGATGGAGACGACGACGATCAGCGACATCGTCACCTGGAAGGACGGGGCGATTGCCTTCAACGTGAAGTTCGGCAACTACCTGCTGCTGCTCAGCGACGATCTCTACTTCAAGACCTACGTCTCGAGCCTGAAGTACGCGGCCGTGACGACGCTGCTGTGCCTGGTCATCGGCTACCCGTTCGCCTACTTCATGGCGCGGACCCGCCGCACCGTGCAGCCGGCCCTGCTCATGCTCGTCATGCTGCCGTTCTGGACCTCGTTCCTGCTGCGCGTCTATGCCTGGAAGGCGCTCCTCACCGAGCACGGCCTGATCGCCGACGCGATCGAGGCCGTCGGCTTCGACCGGCTGCTCGCCGCTGCCGGGCTCATTCCGGGACCGGGCCAGCTGATGAACACGCCGTTCTCGCTCGTCCTCGGCATGACCTACACCTACCTGCCGTTCATGATCCTGCCTCTCTATTCGAACCTCGCCAAGATGGACCTGCGCCTGCTCGAAGCCGCGTCCGATCTCGGCGCGACCGCGTGGACGGCGTTCTGGACGGTGACGGTGCCGCTCTCGCGCGCCGGCATCATCGCCGGGACGATGCTCGTCTTCATCCCGTGCGTCGGCGAATACGTCATCCCGGAGCTGCTCGGCGGGCCGCAGACGCAGATGATCGGCCGCACCCTGTGGGACGAGTTCTTCAGCAACAACGACTGGCCGATGGCGTGCTCGGTCGCGGTTGCGATGATCCTGCTCGTGATCGTCCCGATCGCCGTGTTCAGCCGCTACCAAGCCGAAGCGACAGAGCGCGCGACATGAACGCGGCCGCCTGGAATCGCGCCTTCGCGCGTGCCTGGCTCGTCCTCGGCTACGCGTTCCTCTACGTACCGATCGTCGCCCTCGTCGTCTATTCGTTCAACGATTCGCCGGTCGCCAACCTGTGGCGGGGCTTCACGCTCAAGTGGTACGTCGCGCTCGCCTCCGACCAGGAGCTGCTCGCCGGCCTGGCGCTTTCGCTCAAGGTCGCGCTATCGACCGCGTGCGCGGCGATCGTTCTCGGCACCCTCGCCGCCTTCGCGATGACGCGCTATCGGCGCTTCTTCGGCAGCACGCTGTTCGCCGGCATGATCGCCGCGCCCCTGGTCATGCCCGAGGTCATCATCGGTCTGTCGCTGCTGCTCATGCTCGTGTCGCTGCAACGCGCGACCGAGGCGGCCTTCGGCGTCGGCTTTCCGGAGCGCGGCATGCTGACGATCTGGCTCGGCCATCTGCTGCTCGGCATGGCGTATGCGACCGTCGTCGTCCGTGCCCGGCTGCAGACGCTCAACCCGCAGCTCGAGGAAGCGGCGATGGATCTGGGCGCTCGCCCCTGGCAGGTCTTCTGGCTCGTCACCTTGCCGATCATCGGGCAAGCCCTGCTTTCCGCCTTTCTCCTCACCTTCACGCTGTCGCTCGACGACGTCGTGCTCTCGGCCTTTCTCTCCGGGCCAGGCGCGACGACCATGCCGCTCGTCATCTTCTCGCGCGCTCGCCTCGGGCTGAACCCGAGCGTCAACGCGGTCGCGACGATCATCATCGCCGTCGTCGCCGTCGGCGTCGTCGTCGCGAGCTTCATCATGGCGCGCGGCGAGCGGCGTCGCGCCGAAGACATCGCCGCCGCCAACCGGGCCCTCACGGAATCAACGCCATGAAATCGATCCCCTGGCTTTCCTATCTGGCGCTCGCCGCGGCGATGGCCATCGTCGGCGGCTACGTCGGCTTCTCGAAGGCGCTCGTGATCGTCTTTCCGGTCTTCGTGCTGGCCTGGCTGCGCTTTGCCATCGCCGCGGTCGCGATGGCGCCGTGGCTGCGCCGACCGGCCAGCGAGGCGCCGCTCGACGCGCGCATGCGACGCCTGCTCTTCCTCGAATCGTTCTTCGGCAATTTCCTGTTCTCGATCTGCCTGCTCTTCGGCATCTCGCACAGCTCGGCGCTGGCGGCCGGCGTCATCATGGCGGCGATCCCGGCCGTCGTCGCCCTGCTTTCCTGGCTGCTGCTGCGCGAGAAAGTGAGCCTGCGGGTCGCTGCGGGAATCGCCTGCGCGATCGCCGGGATCGCCCTCGTCGCGCTCGCCCGCGACGCCGAGGGAGAGCTCGCCAGCGGCTCGCTCGTCGGCAGCGTGCTGCTGCTCGGGGCCGTGACCTGCGAGGCGCTCTACGTCGTCATCGGCAAGAAGCTCGCGGCGCAAATCGGGCCGAGGCGGATCAGCGCACTGATCAACCTGTGGGGCCTCGTGCTGGTCACGCCGTTCGCCGTCTGGCAGGCGATCGGTTTTCACTTCGCCTTCATCGACTCGTCGTACTGGGCGCTGCTGGTCGCCTACGCGATCCTCGCCAGCATCGCCACCGTCTGGCTCTGGATGACGGGGCTCAAGCACGTGCCGGCGGCTCAGGCAGGCGTCTTCACGGTGTTCCTGCCGGTCAGCGCCGCGACCGTCGGCGTGCTCGTCTTCGGCGAGGAATTCACGGCGGCGCAGATCGGTGCTTTCGCGCTGGCCCTGGCCGGAGTGGTGCTCGCGAGCCTGCCCGGAAGCGCGCGGCCCAAGGACGCCGGCACCTGGCCGCCGCCGAGCTGAGCCGCGCGACCGCGTCCACGGTCGGACGAGACGACGCTCAGCGCTTGCGCGCCAGCGTCACGCCGTCGCCGATCGGCACGATCGCTACGTCGATGCGCTCGTCGCCCTGCAGCTTGGCGTTGAGCGCCTGCAGCGCCCGGGTGTCGGCGTCGGCGGCGGGCCGCGCGACCGCCCCGCCCCACAGCACGTTGTCGATGGCGATCAGCCCGCCGGCGCGCAGCAGGACCAGGCAACGCTCGTAGTAGGCGTCGTAGCTGCCCTTGTCGGCGTCGATGAAGGCGAAGTCGTAGCTGCCCGAGTCACCGGCTGCGATACGCGCGTCGAGGGTCTCGATCGCCGGCGCGAGCTGCAGGTCGATCTTCTGCGCGACTCCCGCCTGTTCCCAGAACGGACGACCGACCCGCGTGTAGGCGTCGCTGACGTCGCAGGCGAGCAGCTTACCTTCGGCCGGCAGGGCGAGCGCGACCGACAGCGCGCTGTAGCCCGTGAAGACGCCGATCTCGATGCTGCGGCGCGCGCCGATCAGGCGCACCAGCAGGGCCATGAACTGCGCCTGGTCCGGGCCGATCTGCATGCCGGCATTCGGCAACGCCCGAGTCGCTTCGCGCAGCGCGGACTGCGCCGGATGCTCGCGCACCGAATGGGCGACGAGATAGTCGTGCAGGCTGTCATCGACGATCGTCCTGCGATTGGCCATGGGATGCCTCGCTCGGTTTCCAAGGGCGTTCAGGATGCCTACGCGACGATCGCGTCGAGCTCGGACGCGAGCGCCTCGCGGGCCAGCCGCGACACCTCGCGCGGCGTGCAGGCATGGAAGCGATAGTCCGACCACACCTGGCGCCAGCGCCGTGCTCCCGGGGTGCCGCGGCGCAGCCCGAGGATGTGCCTGGAAACATGCGTCCACGGCTCGCCCGTTCCGGCCACGCCGTCCATGTACGCGACCATCGTGTCCTCGACCTCGTCGCGGTCGACCGGATCCGGAGCGGCGCCGAGGAAGCGCGCGTCCCACTCGGTCATCGCGAAGGGATCGTGGTACGCGGCACGGCCGACCATCACGCCGTCGACGC
>DATMGW010000303.1:0-3250 GCA_035555295.1 Caldimonas sp. | reverse complement strand
CTCGCTTCGCCGCCGAAGACGCGGCGATCGTCGCCTGGCTCGCCTGCGTCGCCGAGACGGCGGCACGCCAACCCGAGCTGGCGGTCGAAGTGGCGCAATGCCAGCGTCTCGTCAAGGGCTACGGCGACACGCACGAGCGCGGCGTCCGCCATTTCGACATGCTGATGGCGGTCGTGCGGCGCGCCGGAACGACCCTCGCGCCGGCGACACTGCGCGAGTTGCGCGAAGCGGCGCTCGCCGACGAGTTGGGAACGACGCTGCACGCAGCGCTGGCGCGGCACGCGCTCGCATGAAGAGGAACAATCGACGGCGACGCTGATCGACCCGACACAACGGCCACAGGACATGCAGACGACGACCTCAAGCTACCGCGGCGACCCGGCCGCCGTGCGCGCCCTCGTGCAGCGCGACCGCGTGCACCGCGACCTCTACATCGACGCGGAGCTGTTCGCGCTCGAGCAGGAGCACTTCTTCGCCAACACCTGGAACTACATCGGCCACGACTCGCAGCTGCCGAATCCGGGCGACTACCTGCGCGCCGAGATCGCCGGCCAGCCGCTGATCGTCGTCCGCCATCAGGACCACTCGGTGCGCGTGCTGATGAACCGCTGCGCACACAAGGGCTCGCGCCTGGTCAGCGCGCCGTGCGGCAACACCGGCAAGCACTTCCGCTGCCCGTACCACGCCTGGACCTTCCGCACCGACGGTTCGCTCCTCAACATCCCGCTGAAGAACGGCTACGAAGGAACGAGTCTGCCGGAATGCGAGAGTGCGAAGGGGCTCGTGACGGTGCAGAACGTGCGCCTGTACCGCGGCTTCATCTTCGCCAAGCTCAACGAGGTCGGCCCCGGCTTCGAGGAATACTTCGGCGATTCGCTCTCGTCGATCGACAACATGGCGGATCGCTCGCCCGAAGGCCGCCTCGAGATCGCCGGCGGCTGCCTGCGCTTCATGCATCAATGCAACTGGAAGATGTTCGTCGAGAACCTGAACGACACGATGCACCCGATGGTCGTGCACGAGTCTTCGGCCGGAACGGCCAAGCGGATGTGGATCGACAAGCCGGCCGATGCGCCCAAGCCGATGGCGATCGAGCAGTTCACGCCGTTCATGTCCGATTACAAGTTTTTCGAGGACATGGGTGTGCGCGTCTTCGACAATGGGCACAGTTTCTCGGGCGTGCACTTCTCGATCCACAGCAAGTACTCGGCGATCCCAGCCTACGACGACGCCATGAAGGCGGCCTATGGGCCGCAACGCACGGCGCAGATCCTCGGCCTGGCCCGGCACAACACCGTCTACTACCCGAACCTGACGATCAAGGGAGCGATCCAGGCGATCCGCGTCGTCCGGCCGATCGCCGTCGACAGGACGCTGATCGAGAGCTGGACCTTCCGCCTCGTCGGCGCCCCGCCCGAGCTGCTGCAGCGAACGACGATGTACAACCGCCTGATCAATTCGCCTTTCTCGGTCGTCGGCCACGACGACCTGCAGGCGTACCGCGGCATCCAGGCGGGTCTGCACGCGAGCGGCAACGACTGGGTCAGCCTGCACCGCAACTTCGACGCCGACGAGGTCGGCAAGACGGACGTGACGACGACCGGCACCAGCGAGATCTCGATGCGCAACCAGTACCGCGCCTGGGCGCGCTACATGACCTTGACGATGTGAGGCGGCGATGACGACGACCGCCGAGCACACCGTCGCCGAGCGCGAGCTGATCGATTTCGTCGTGCGCGAGGCGCGCCTGCTCGACGAGAAGCGCTACGAGGAATGGAACGCGCTGTTCACCGACGACGCCTACTACTGGGTGCCGCTCACGCCCGGCCAGCCCGACGGGTTGAACCACACGTCGCACCTCTACGAAGACAAGCTGCTGCGCGAGCTGCGCATCGAGCGCCTGAAGAGCCCGCGCGCCTTTTCGCAGCAGCCGCCGACGCGCAGCCTCCATCTGCTGCAGACGCCGACGGTCGAGCCCGCGCAAGCCGATCGCTCGGGCGAGCGCCTCGTTCGCACCGTTTTCCAGTACACAGAGTCGCAGGGCGACGAGATGAATTGCTTCGTCGGCGTATGCTGGCACCAGCTCGCCATCGACGAAGCCGGCGCTGTGCGCATCAAGCAAAAGCGCGTCGACCTGATCAACAGCGACGCGGCGCTGCCGGCGGTGCAGCTATTCATATGAGCGAGACAGCGATCGTTTACTCGGCCTTCACCCGCGTCGCGCGCCGCCGCGGCGATGCCGATTTCCTGTGCGTCGAGGCGGTGACGGCCGAGACCTATGGCATCGAGGCCGGCCCGCGCAGCTGGCGCGAGGTGGCCGGTGAAGTCGAGCGCCTTCGCGCCGCGTACGCGAAGGCTGGCTACGGCCATGGGCACCGCGTCGGCATCCTGCTCGAGAACCGCCCGGCGTTTTTCACCCACTGGCTGGCGCTGAACTCGCTCGGCATCAGCATCGTGCCGATCAATGCGGACATGCGCTCGGCGGAATGGACCTACCTGATCGGACACAGCGAGATGACTCTCGCGGTGGTGCAGCCGGGACACGAGGGTGGGCTGCGCACAGCTGCCGGCGAAGCGAACGTCCAGCTCGAAACGATCCGTCCGGAAGTCCGGGGCCAGATCCCGCACGCGCGCTCGCCGGCGCGCCTGGCCGGCCAGAGGGTCGGCCGCGGCTCGGAGTGCGCGCTGCTCTACACCTCGGGAACGACCGGGCGCCCGAAGGGTTGCCGTCTCGCCAACGGCTACTTCCTGCGTGCCGGCGAGTGGTACCTGGGCCTGGGCGACCTTGCCGCGGTCCGCGCCGACGTCGAGCGCTTCATCACGCCGCTGCCGCTCAGCCACATGAACGCGCTGGCGTTCTCGTCGATGGCGGCGATCCTCTCGGGCGGCGCGCTCGTGCAGCTCGACCGCTTCCATCCGACGACGTGGTGGCAGAGCGTTCGCGACAGCAAGGCGACGATCGTGCACTACCTCGGCGTCATGCCGGCGATGCTGCTCGCCGCGCCGGCGAGCGAGCTCGACCGCCAGCACCACGTGCGCTTCGGCTTCGGCGCCGGAGTCGACCCGCGCCATCACGCCGCCTTCGAGGAGCGCTTCGGCTTTCCGCTGCTCGAGGCGTGGGCGATGACCGAGACGGGTGCGGCCGGCTGCATCATGGCGAACCGCGAGCCGCGCCACGTCGGCACGAGCTGCTTCGGGCGCGCCGAGCCCGACGTCGAGACGCGCATCGTCGACGAGCGCGGCGCCGACG
>DATMGW010000302.1:0-4762 GCA_035555295.1 Caldimonas sp. | reverse complement strand
CGGCGATGCGGCCGAGGCGCAGCAGCGCCGTGCCCAGGTTGGCCTCGGCGAAGAGGCCGAGCGACAGCCCCACGTCCCCGCACAGGACGACGGCCTGCTCGAGCAAATCGCGGGCGAACTGCCACTCGCCGCGGCGCAGGCGGATGCCGCCGAGGTTGCAGACGTTCGCGGCGTGGAAATAGCGGTTCTCCATCTCGCGCGACAGCTCGATGGCCTCGCCGAGGTTGGCGATGGCTTCGTCACCCTGGCCGAGCGCGTACTGGCTGATCGCCAGCTTGCCGAGCGCGAGCGTCGTGCAATGGCGGTCGGCGTGCCGGCGCGCCACCTCGAGGGCGTGCTCGTCGAGGGCGAGCGCCTCGTCGTGCCGGCCCTGGTGCCACTTCACGCTGCCGGCGGCGGACAGGCAGCCGACGTAGGCCTCGAGGTCGCCGCATTCTTCGCCGTCTTCGATCACCTTGCGCGTCAGCGCCTCGGCACCCTGTAGATCGCCGGTGACGATACGCAACGTTGCCAGCCCGAGGCGCAGCCGCGCCAGGGCGCGCCGCGCGCCGGGAGCGTCATCGCGCAGTCCGAGCGCCGGCCCGAGCACGGCGATGCCTTCGCCGAAGCGGCCGGCGTTCTCGTAGAAGTGCCAGAGCGCCGAGACCATCGCGTCGACGAGATCGGCACGGCCGCCACGCACGGCAGCGCCCCAGGCAGCGCGCGCGTTGGCGTACTCGGTGCTGACGCCGGCCTGCAACAGGCGCATGTCGCCGCGCACGTGTGGCGAGAGCGCGTCGAGCGCGCGCGCATAGAACTCGGCGTGGCGCCGCTCGGTGTCGCCTTTCGCGTCGCGCGTTTCGGCCAGCCGCTCCGCCGCGAAAGCGGCGACGACCGGATGCAGGCCGAAGCGCCCCTGTCCGTCGTTCGCGACCAGGCTCGAGTCGACCAGCGACGAGAGCAGCGGCAGCGGCGCCGCGGCGACCGCTTGCGCAGCGGCGCGCGTGAAGCCGCCCTTGAAGACCGAGAGGCGCGCCAGTGCCTCGCGCTCGCGCGGTGCGAGCAGGCCGAACGATCGTTCGATCACGGCGCGCAGGCTGCGATGCTCGGGCCGCTGTGCGCGCCCCGGTGCGGCCGGGTCGCGCTCGAGCACATCGATGGTCTGCGCCAGGTCGCGTGCGATCTCGGCCGGCGGCAGCAGGCGCACCCAATGGGCGGCGAGCTCGATCGCCAGCGGCATGCCCTCGACCGCGTCGACGATGGCGATCACCGAATCGAGGTGGAGGCCGAGATCGAAGCCGCGCTGCGCGATCCGCGCCCGGCTCTCGAACAGGCGCACCGCGTCGAAGGAAGCGGCGGCTTCGAGATCGCGGCTTTCTTCGTCGGGAAGCTCGAGGCCGACCAGGGGCAGCAGCGCTTCGCCCTGTGCGAGGGTGCGCATGCGCGACGTCACGAGCACGCGCGTGCCGGCGCTCGCCGCCGCGATGCGATCGATGACGCCGGCCAGCTCGGGCAGATGCTCGGCGTTGTCGAAGACGAGCAGCACGGCGCGGCGATTCAGCCAGGCGAGTACCGGCGCGAGCGCGTCGCGCGCGTTGAGGATGTCGACGCCGAGGCCTTGCGCGAGCCGGCCGATCGCTTCGGCCACCGACTGCAGGTCCTGCAGCTCGATCCAGCGGCTGCCGTCGTCGAGTCCGGCTGCCAGGCGAGGCAGCGCCTCGCGCACCAGCCGGCTCTTGCCGATGCCGCCGGGGCCGATGACGGTGAGCACGCGGTACTCCGGCGCGGCGAGCAGCGAGGCGAGCTCGGCGAGCTCGGCGCGTCGGCCGACGAAGGCATCGGCTTCGCTCGCTCGCGGCGCGTCCGGCGGCGTCGCGTTCGCCTCGCCGTCGGACGGCAAGAGAGAGCGCAACGCGCTCGAAGGCTCGATGCCGAGCGCGTCGGCGAGGCAGGTCGCGTAGTCGCGATAGGCGGCGCGGGCCGCGGCCTCGTGACCCTGCGCGAGCTCGGCGCGCAGCAACGCCTCGACGGCAGCTTCGTCGAGCGGGTCGGCGGCGAGGAGGCGACGCGCCAGCGCGCCGCGTTCGGCCGGAACGTCGAGCGCGGCCAGCCGCTCGGTGCAGGTGCGCTGCCAATCCGCGGCGAGGCTGTCGCGCTCGCCACGCAGCCATTCGGCGTAGACGTCGCTGCAGGCCGCATCGAACCCCTCGCACAGCGTGCCGATGCCGAGCGCGATCGCGTCGGCGCCGCGCCCTTCGCGCAGGGCACGGCGAAAGTCCAGGACGTCGCTCGCGACCGGCCAGCGCAGCGCGTTCTCGTTGGCCTGCAGCGCTTGCGTTCCCGGCAACTCGTGGGCGCGAAACAGCACCTTGCGCAGGTTGCGGCGCGCCTCGGCCGTCGGCCGGTCGGGCCAGAGCAGGGCCGCCGCGCGGTCGCGCTGCACCCACTCTCCGCCGTGCAGGCCGAGCAGGACGAGCAGCTGGTCTCTTCGCTCGCCCGACAGGGGAACGAGCGCGTCGTCCAGCGCCAGCGCGGGTGCTCCGAACAACCTCAGGCGCGCTTCGCGGGGTGACGGCATCGGTCCTCCGGTCGCGGCGATGCTAACCGCGGCGGCGCGGCCGATGCGCCGCGCGGCGGCTCAGCGCCGCTCCGCCATCGCTTCGCCGAGCCGGATCGCACGGCCCGGCGCCCAGGCCGGGTTGAAGACGAGCCCGGCGGTCTTCGGGAACAGCAGCACGACCGTCGAGCCGAGCAGGAAGCGGCCCATCTCCTGGCCTTGCCGCAACGCGACCTGGGCCTCGGCGTAGCGCCATTCGCGGACGCGCCGAACGCGCGGCGCGTTGACGACGCCGTGCCACACCGTCGCCATGCTGCCGACGACGGTCGCGCCGACGAGCGTCAGAACGAAGCTGCCGACCGCCTTCGAATCGAAGACGCAGACGACGCGCTCGTTTCGCGCGAACAGTCCCGGCACGCCGCGCGCCGTCGTCGGGTTCACCGAGAAGAGGGCACCGGGAACGTGGATCATCCGCGTCAGCGTGCCGTCGCACGGCATGTGGACGCGGTGATAGTCCTTCGGGCTGAGGTACAGCGTCGCGAAGCTGCCGTCGTGGAAGCGCTCGGCCAGCGCGTGGTCGCCGCCGACCAGCGCGCTCGTCGAATAGCGGTGCCCTTTGGCCTGGACGATCTGGTCGTGCTCGATCGCACCGAACTGGCTGATCGTTCCGTCGACCGGGCAGACGAGGTCGGCGCTCGCCAGCGGTCGCGCGCCGTCTTTCAGGGCACGCGTGAAGAAGTCGTTGAAGCTGGCGTAGGAAGCGAGGTCGCCGTTCGCCGCCTCGCTCATGTCGACGCCGTACTTGCGGACGAACCAGCGGACCAGCCGCGTCGTCGTCGCGCCGCGCTCGCGCGACGCGACGCGGCCGGCGAAGGCGGTGAGGCCGCGCTTGGGCAGCAGGTATTGCGGCAGGACCTTGCGGCGGTCGGACACGAAGGAGGGCACCTGAGAAGGCGCGAATTCTATCGATGCGACCCGCGCGGCAAGGTGCGGCGCGGCGAAGTTCGCAGGTCGGCGCGCCTCGCTATCCTCGGCCGATGCCGCGCATCGACTTCCACGCGCCGTCGCACGAAGTGGCGCGGGCCCTGATCGGCGCCAGCATCTTCGTCGACGGCGTCGGCGGCCGCATCGTCGAGACCGAGGCCTACGACGAAAGCGATCCGGCCTCGCACACCTTCGCCGGCAGGACGGCGCGCAACGCCGTCATGTTCGGCGCGCCGGGACGCGCCTACGTCTATCGCTCGTACGGCCTGCACTGGTGCCTCAACTTCGTCTGCATGCCGAGCGGGCACGGTGCCGGAGTCCTGCTGCGCGCGATCGAGCCGACGCACGGGATCGAGGCGATGCGCGAGCGCCGCGGCGTCGACGACGTGCGCCTGCTCTGCTCGGGACCCGGGCGGCTCTGCCAGGCGCTCGGCGTGACGCACGAGCTGAACGGGCTGCGCCTCGACCGCCGCCCGTTTCGCCTCGTCGCGGCCCAGGCCGGCGCGGCGATCGAAGTCGCCTCGGGCACGCGCATCGGCATCAGCAAGTCGCGCGAGCTGCCGTGGCGTTTCGTCCTGGCCGGTTCAGCCTTTCTCAGCAAGCCCTTGCGCCGGCGCTGAGGCGCGCAAGCGCCCCGGAGCGAGCGCCGCTGCGCTGACGCCCGCCGCAGCGATGTGCGCCGGCAGCGGCAGGCCGCGGACGAGCGCAGCGCACGCCTCGCCCATCGCCGCCGAGCTCTGGATGCCGTAGCCGCCTTGCGCGGCGAGCCAGAAGAAGCCGGGCGCGTCGGCCGCGAAGCCGCCGACGAGATCGCCGTCGGCGACGAACGAGCGCAGCCCCGCCCAGGCGCGCTGCGGCCGCACCGCGAGCGTCGTCGCCGTCTCGATGCGGTCGATGGCGCGCGCGATGTCGAGCTCTTCGGGCTGCACGTCCTGCGGCTCGACCGGGTCGGCGTTGGCCGGCGAGCCGAGCAGCATGCCGGCGTCGGGCTTCACATACCAGGTCTCGTCGAGCGACCCGAAGGTCGGCCAGTGCGCGACGTCGACGCCGCTCGGCGCGGCGAAGGTGAAAGCGGTGCGTCGTTTTGCAACGAGGCCGATCGGCGCGACGCCGGCGAGCCGCGCGACCGCGTCGCACCACGCTCCCGCGGCGTCGACGACGATCGGCGCCGCGCAGCGCAGGCCGGCGCGTGTCTCGGCGAGCCACGTGCCTGCGGAGGTGCGGGCCAGGCCGGTGCCGTCG
>DATMGW010000301.1:0-3899 GCA_035555295.1 Caldimonas sp. | reverse complement strand
AGCTTGTCGTCCGCGACACCGTTGCCGACGGCATTTGCAATCGTGACGTTGCCGAGGCGCGCGGCGAGCAGCAGTCCCGGGCTTCCCAGCATCGAGTCGGCGCGGAACTGCAGCGGGTCGAGGAACTCGTCGTCGACCCGGCGGTAGATGACGTCGACGCGCTTGGGTCCCTGCGTCGTCCGCATGTAGACGAAGTTGTCGCGGACGAAGAGGTCCTGCCCTTCGACGAGCTCGATTCCCATCTGCTGGGCGAGGAAGGCGTGCTCGAAGTAGGCGCTGTTGTACATCCCCGGGGTGAGGACGACGACGACCGGATCGTTCACAGCCGCCGGCGCCACCGAGCGCAGCGTCTCGAGGAGCAGGTCGGGGTAGTGCGCGACCGGGGCGACGCGGTGCCGGCTGAAGAGCTCCGGGAACAGCCGCATCATCATCTTGCGGTTCTCGAGCATGTACGAGACGCCGCTCGGCACGCGCAGGTTGTCCTCGAGGACGTAGTAGCTGCCGCTGCCGTCGGCGTTGGCAGCGCGGACGATGTCGATGCCGGCGATGTGCGAGTAGATGCCGCCCGGAACCTCGACGCCCTTCATCTCGGCGCGGAACTGGGCGTTGCCGAGGACCTGCACGGTCGGAACGACGCCGGCCTTGAGGATCTCCTGGGCGTGATAGACGTCGTGGATGAAGCGGTTCAGCGCCGTGACCCGCTGGCGCAGCCCGCGCTCCATCTCGCGCCATTCGTGCGCCGGGATCACGCGCGGGATGAGATCGAACGGGATCAGGCGCTCGGTGCCGTCGCCGTCCTCGTCTTTCGAGCCGTAGACCGCGAAGGTGATGCCGACGCGGCGAAAGATGACCTCGGCCTCCTCGCGGCGCGAGCGCATGACCTGCGGCGGCTGCTCGCCGAGCCACCGGTCGTAGCCGCGATAGTGCTCGCGCACCACGCCGCCCTCGCCGCGCATCTCGTCGAAGCCCACCGCCATTCGCACACCTCCGTGGCGCGAGGGTAGCAAAGTCCGCGCCATGGCAGCGGCGTCGCCCCTCGGGGGCGGCGCGACGGCCGCGTCGCTAGGCGGCCTTCTTGGCTTTCGTGGCGGCAGGAGGCGCAGTCGCGGCCGCTGCCGCGAGCACGGCCGCCGCCTCTTCCCTGACCTGGTTGGTTTCCGCTCGCTGCAGGGCAATCTCGATCCGCGGGCGCCAGGTCGTGTCGAGCGATTTGTTGCTCAGCGAGGTCTTCGCCGAGCCGATGTAGCTCTGCAACTCGGGCAACGACAGGCGATCGAGCTTCTCGAACAGCTGGGCCTCCTCGTCGTGCGTGAAGGGTTCCATCGGGGCAGGGACAGGGTCTTTGATCATCCGGCCAGCTTAGTCGCAATCCGCCTCCGAAACGGCCCGATCCGACAATTCATCCGTCGTCCTCGACCGCAGCGCGGTGCCGCCTCAGCCGTTGCCTGCCGCGTGCCAGTAGGGGCGCGACCGTCTCGCGCTCGCACGCACGCCCCGCAGGCCGGGCTGGCGACGATGACGATGCCGCGCTCGCGGTAGCGCTCGAGGACGTCCGGCGCCAGATGCCCGAAGCGGTTGCGGTAGCCGGCCTGGAAGACGGCGATCTTCGGGTGTACGGCGTCGAGGAACGGCGCCGTCGACGAGGTGCGGCTGCCGTGGTGCGGGGCGATCAGCACGTCGCTATGCAGCGCCGCGCCGTGCTCGGCGACGAGCAGCACCTCCTGCTCGCGCTCGATGTCGCCGGTGAGCGGAGCGCTGCGGCCGCCACCGCAGCACCGTCACGGTGGTTAGCATCCACACCGCGCGGCGCGAAGGCACGCCCCAGCCCGCGAGGAGCGCGTACGCCGCTGCCGCGAGCAGGCCGCCCCAGCGTGCCGCGCTCGGCGCCGGCAACGCCAGCATCGCGCGTGAGCTGCGGCGCCGGAGCGCGCCGACGCCGAGGCCGGCGAACCACGCGATCACGGTGGTGTGCAGGCCGCTGATCGCGACCAGATGAGCGACGCCGGTATTGCGGAACAGATCCCAATCCTCGCGCCAGATCGAGCTCTGGCCGCCGACGGCGAGCGCGGCGAGCACACCGGCCGCGCGGCGATCGGCGACGCTGGCGTAGATCGCATCGCGGATCCGCTGGCGCAAGCGCTCGACCGGAAACCCGGAGAGCTGGAAGCGAAAGCGCAGGCCGCTCGGCCCTTGCTGCGGCAGGCTGGCGACGATGCCACTGACGACAAAGTCGCGACCCTCGAGCCCGGCAGCGAGCGCGTCGCGCAGGCGCGCATCGGCCTGCCAGCCCGTTGACGCAAAGCCGGCGAGCGCCGCTCCGACAGCGGCGAGCAGCGTGATGCCCCGGCCGCCGCGGCGCAGGCGGATCGCGACGCCCAGGAGGATCGCGGCGACGCCGGCGGCAGTGACATACATCGACAGCGGCAGCAGCTAACGCTCGTGCGGCTGCGTCGCGACACCGGCCAGCCACGCCAGCAGCAGCGCGGCAAGGCGCGCGCCGCCAGCCGAAGTTCGCATCCCGGGAAGTGGAGGGTCGAGGTCGGGGTGTACGATTTGCGCTCCCGCCGCGCTCGCGAGAAACCATGTCCTCGATCTACGACCGCTTGACCGACCTCGACATCTCGCTGCCGCCGCTGGCGATTCCCGCCGGCGCGTACGTGCCGTTCGTCCGCAGCGGCAATCTCGTCTTTCTCTCCGGACACATCGCCAAGCGCGACGGCAAGGCCTGGGTCGGCCAGCTCGGCCGCGACATGACGACCGCGACAGGCAAGAAGGCGGCACGCGCCGTCGCGATCGACCTGCTCGGCACGCTGCACGCGGCCGTCGGCGATCTCGACCGGATCGAGCGCATCGTCCGCATCACGAGCCTGGTCAACAGCGCACCCGACTTCACCGAACACCATCTGGTCACGAACGGCTGCTCGGAGCTGTTCGGCGAGGTCTTCGCTGACAAGGGCGCGCACGCGCGCAGCGCCTACGGCGTGGCCCAGCTGCCGCTCGGCGCCTGCGTCGAGATCGAGCTGATCGCCCAGGCCGCCGAGTGAACGCGGGACGCCGCGGATCGCTGTCGTTCCGACCGGAACGACGAAGGTCGCCGGCGGTCAGGGCGTTCGCCTTCGTCGCCGTCGTGTCGTTCGGCTCGGTCGCCGCGGCGCTCGTCTCGCAACATGTCTTTCAGATGCAGCCGTGCCCGTGGTGTGTCCTGCAGCGGCTGATCTTCGTCGCGATCGGCGTGTTCGCACTGCTCGGTCTCGCCTGGCGCAGTGCCGCAGGCAGCCGGGTCGCCGGCGCCTTCGGCTTCCTGCTCTCGCTTTCCGGCTTCGCCGCAGCGATGTGGCACCAATTCGTCGCCGCACAATCGGCGTCGTGCAAGCTGAGCCTGGCCGACCGGATCGTCAGCGCGACCCAGCTCGACACGCTGCTGCCCTCCGTTTTCGCGCCGCAGGTCAGCTGCGCCGATGCGGTCTACCTGTTCGGCATTCCTTACGCCTTCTGGGCCGCCGCGGGATTTACGCTGTGTGCGATCGCGACACTGCGGGCGCTGCGCCTCGCGGCGAGGTAGGCGCGCGTCCCGATCGCCTCAAGTGTCCGCTGGCGTGTTGAGCGCGACCTCGTCCGAGATCGCTTCGAGCAAGGCCAGCATCGCCGTCTCGGAATAGGCGCCCGGAACGAGTGCCTGGCAGATCGATTGCGCGGTGCGCAGCCGCTCGTAGACGACGATAGCGGCGTCGATCTCGATCTGCGGCACGTGGCCCGCCTGCAGAACGTCGAGGCGGTGGTCGAAGGCGTCGGTGGTGTCGTGGACGATTTTCTTCATGGCGGTTCCTGCGGATCGGGGTCGCTGAAACTTCGATCGTAGTCGCGGACGGCAGCGGCGGCCGGCCTCAGGCGGGCTCGGC
>DATMGW010000300.1:0-7073 GCA_035555295.1 Caldimonas sp. | reverse complement strand
CCAGACGATCCAGCGCCACTCCCTCTTGAACTCGGCGATCGTGCCGATGCGCTGGGAGCGGACCATCTTGCCTTCGTTGGCCGCTGCGGCGAACGCGTCGAGCGTCGATTCCGCCGCCACATGGGCGGCCCGCGTCGTCGTCTCGGCGACCTTCGAGGCTCTCTGGCCTGGCGTCGCCCTTGCTCATGTCGGACTACCGCCCCCGGTCGGGGTCCTTCTTGACCTTGCCCGGTTCCGGAGTCCGCGGCGAGAGCTTCGGCTCGCGATCGCGATCGCGCCCGAGCTCTTTGCCAGGCTCTCGCTACCGGCAAAATCACCCGTCCGATGGGACGGGTGACCGAGCCCTGATTGCGGCGAGGCGACCGCGGTCTTTGCTCGGGGCTTTGAGGCAGGAGAGATCGCCGTTTCCCGCAGGCCGCTGCAGACACGATACAATGAATACAAGTATCGGAAACCTCAGATGGCCACTTCAATCCGGCTCGATCCCGACGTCGAGCAGCGCCTCGAACGTTTGGCAGCCCAGACAGGCCGCACCAAGGCCTACTACCTTCGCGAGCTCGTGACGAGCGGCCTCGAGGACTTAGAGGATTTCTACCTGGCCGCCGCGACGATGGAACGGGTTCGCAAGGGCGAGGAGCGCATCTACACACTCGATGAAGTGGAGCGCAACCTTGGCGTGGCGGATTGAGCTGACGGCGACCGCGGCGGAGCAGCTGGGCAAGCTCGACAAGAACGAAGCCAAGCGAATCACGGATTTCCTGCGAAACCGCCTGGCATTGCAGGATGACCCTCGCAAGACAGGCCATGCACTTGTCGGTCCGCAGTTCGGCTCCTACTGGCGCTATCGCGTCGGCGACTACCGCCTCATCTGCGACATCCAGGACGGCGCCCTTCGGATTCTCGTCATCGAGGTGGGCAATCGACGGGAGGTCTATCGGTGATCGACCAGGAGCCGATCCATTGCGTGGACGGGGGCCTCGTTGCTAGAGGACCGTCGCCCCACTGCACCCGAAGCCTTCGCAGCACTGTCGGCGAGGTCTGGCCAGGGCGTTTTAGGATACTCGGCCACTGCGAGGTGGTCGAAACCTCTTGTTTTCATTGGCGCGCCCGGCAGGTATCGAACCTGCAACCCCTGCCTTCGGAGGGCAGTACTCTATCCATTGAGCTACGGGCGCGACGGCGACGATTGTAGAGCTTGCTCGCGCGGCGAGCCGCCCGCGAGAGGGGCGGCGCAGAGGTACGGCCCTATAATTGAGGGTTGGGCGTGAATCGATTTCTCGCGGCGGCGGATGCCGTCTTCTTCGCGTCCGCCGCTTCCCCTTGAGGACCCGATGAGCGACGCGCACGAATCGAACGAGATCGACGGCCCGCACGAAGGCCCGATCAAGACGCCCCGGCAACTGATCCTCGCGGTTTTCTACGCCTTCGTGGTGCCGATCTTCGGCATCATCCTGCTCGTGATGTACGTGACGGCCGAGCAGCGGCCCTCGGCGGGCAGCGATGCGCTCGGGCCGAAGGCCGTCGAGGAGCGCATCCGCCCGGTCGGCCATGTCGAGATCAAGGACGCCGCCGACCTGGCATCGATGAAGACCGGCGAGCAGGTGTTCGCCGCGCAGTGCACGACCTGTCACACGGCCGGGCTGCTCGGGTCGCCGAAATTCGGCGACGCAGCGGCCTGGGCGCCGCGAATTAAGACCGGCTACGACGCGCTGCTCCATTCCGCGCTCGCCGGCAAGGGCCAGATGCCGCCGCAGGGCGGCGGCGACTTCAGCGATCTCGAGATCGGCCGCGCTGTCGTGTTCATGGCGAACAAGGCCGGCGGGAAGTTGGCGGAGCCGGCGGCGCCGCCGCCGGCAGCATCGGGAGCGACGGCGGTCGCCGGTGCCGCGGCGCCGGCCGCGACCGCTCCGGCCGACGCGCAAGCCAAGAGCGCCCCGACTCCTGCCGCGCCGACACCCGCACCCGCGACAACGGTCGCGGCCCCGCCCGCGAAGGGCGATGCGGCGGCAACGCCGGCGCTCTTCATGCAGATCTGTGCCGTCTGCCACGCCCAGGGCGTCGCCGGTGCGCCGAAGCTCGGCGACAAGGCGGCCTGGGCGCCGCGCGTCGCGCAAGGCATCGACGCGCTGACCGCGAGCGTCATCAAGGGCAAAGGCGCGATGCCACCCAAGGGCGGTTCGACGGCGAGCGATGCCGAGATCAAGACCGTCGTCACCTACATGGTCAACGCCGCGAAGTAGCTCGCGGCGCATCGCGCGGCACTCGCCGCGCCCCGCTTCACGCGATCAGGCGGCCCGGCTCGCCGCCGGGCTCAAGCGATAGCCGAAAGCTTCGACCAGGGCGTCGAAGCGCGCCTCGCGAGTCGCCCAGGCGCCGCTCTCGACCGCCTCGGCAGCGGTTTCCATGTCCAGCGTATGGACGATCCCGAGACCGATGTCGGTGGCGACGAACAAGCGGCCCGACTCGTCGACGATCGCTTCCTGCGCGGCGGCCGGACGACCCGTATGGCTGGCCAGCACCGGCGCGCCGCCGCCGTCGCGGCTCAGGCGCCAGACCCACGGCGCGGCCTCGAGCTCGACGTAGACGCGCTGCGGCCCGTTCTGGAAGAACCAGGCGCCGGCCTCGTCGCTCGCGTAGTTGCGGCCGATGAACTCGCGCAGCTTCTCGTGATCGATGCGGCTGCCCTTGATGCGCGGGAAAGGACCCGCCGCCTGGATGCGGTCGTCGCGCATGTACCACTCGCCGCGCGCGTCGAGGGCGAGCCAGGCGTAGCAGTGCGGAACGTTCGGCCACTTCTTCAGCGCCGCTTCGACGATCGGATCCATGCCGCGATTCTCCGCTCGCGTCGTTTCGGCTACAGGCGGTCGGCGAGCCACCCCGCCACCGTCTCGGGCAAGGCTTGCACGTGGCCCGGCCAGCGCCCCGTCGCGAAGCCGACATGACCGCCATGCGCCGGTTGCCACAGGGTCACGCGCGGCCCGGCGGCGATCGCGCCGGGAAGCGCCGTGCCGGGCAGGAAAGGGTCGTTGCGTGCGTTGAGCACGAGCGCCGGGACGCGGATGCGCGCCAGTTGCGGGCCGGCCGAGGCACGCGCATAGTAGTCGGCGGCGTCGCGAAAGCCGTGCAGCGGCGCGGTGAAGGCATCGTCGAAGTCGCGCAGGTCGCGCGCCGCACGCAGGCGCGCCGCATCGAAGAGGCCTGGATGCTGACCGAGCTTCAGGAGCGCCTTGGGCTTCATGCTGCGCAGGAACATGCGCGTGTAGACCTGGCGTCCGAAGCCGTGGCCGATCGCCTCGGCGCCGGCGGCGAGGTCGAGCGGTGCCGAGACCGCGGCGACCGCGCGAACGCTCGCCGCGGCCGACTCGCCCGCCTCCTCGGCGTAGCGCAGCAAGGCGTTGCCGCCGAGCGAGACGCCGGCAGCGACGATGCGACCGCGATGCATGGAACGGAAGCGCGCGAGCAACCACGCGACTTCCTCCCAATCGCCCGAGTGATAGGCGCGCGGCGCGAGGTTGATCTCGCCCGAGCAGCCGCGAAAGTGCGGCACGGCGAAGCGCCAGAAGCGCCGCCGTGCCTCCGCGGCGAACGCTTCTGCGTAGTGACTCGCCGACGATCCTTCGAGACCATGAAAGAGTACGAGCAGAGTCGCATCGCTGTCTTCGCCTTGCCAGTCGACGTCGACGAAGTCCTGGTCGGGAGTCGCCCAGCGCTCGCGCCGAAAGCTCGGTCGTGGGCCGCTGTAGCGGCGACTGAAGAGCGCCGGCCAGATCGTCTGCGCGTGGCCGCCGGGGAGCCAGAGCGGGGCGCGAAAGTCCACGCCGTGCGGCATCAATGCAGGATCGATGCCGTCTCCGCGAGGTCCTGCACTTCGCTCGCCGCGCCGGGGCTGGCGTGATGCGCGACCAGCCGCCAGCCCTGTGCCGTCTTGAGGTAGACGTTGGTGGCGACGACCCAGGCGGCGTGCTCGCCTTCGCTCGTCAAGACGCGGATGCGCTCGAGCACGCTGTGCACGGCGGTCGAGTGCGAGTCGAGACGGCGCACCTTCTCCGGCCGCGCGTCGATCGTCCCGTTCGCGAACATCGCGTCGAACGAGGCGCGGATCGCCGATGCGCCGACCAGGCGCGCACCGCCCGGATGGACGCAGGTGATCTCGTCGTCGTCGGACCAGAGGGCCATCAGCCGCTCGATGTCCCCGCGCTGCAAGGCTTCGTAGAACTCGATCTCGACGTCGTCGGCCGATCCGGTGACGGGCGCGGGTGGCTTGGAACGACGCATCGGGCTCTTCGGTTAACCTTTCGCGCAGCATTGTAGGAAGCCCCCGGGCTCGTTCGCGATTCGCTCATGGTCAAACCCGCCGCCGATTGGACCGAGCGCAGCCTCGATCTCTCGCGCCTGCTGGCCCGCTCCGGCCTCGGCGACCGTGCGGCATTTGCCACGCTTTACGAGCGGACGAGCTCGCATCTGTACGCCGTCGTGTTGCGTATCAACCGGGATCGCGCCCAGGCCGAAGACATCCTGCAGGAGGTCTACGTCAACGTCTGGCGTGCCGCGCGAAGCTTCGACGCTGCACAGAGCCAGCCGCTCACCTGGCTGACCAGCATCGCCCGCAATCGTGCGATCGACAGCCTGCGCCGCGTGCAGACGCAGCCGCAATTGCAGACCCCGGGCAGCACCGCCGGCGCTGCCGACTCCGAGGACGAAGACGTGTACGACACCGTGGCCGACGCCAGCCCGGGCCCACTCGACCTGCTGAGCCGGGCCTCGGATGCGCGCGCGCTCGACGAGTGCATGACCCGGCTCTCGGCACTGCAGCGGCAAAGCGTCGCGCTCGCGTTCTTCCACGGCCTCAGCCACGCCGAGGTTGCGGCGCAGCTGCGCCAGCCGCTCGGCACGGTGAAGTCGTGGGTGCGCCGCGCGCTGATGACGCTGAAGTCGTGCCTGCAGGGCGCGAGCGAGCGCGAGCAGGTGCGCGACGCCGACGCGCGCGACGTGAGGAGTTGAGATGGACTACGGCCGCACCGAGCTGACCGACCGTCTCGCCGCCGAGTACGTCGCGGGAACCTTGCGCGGCGCGGCGCGGCGCCGTTTCGAAAGCCTCCTGCCGGCGCACCCGCTGCTACGCGAGGCGACGCGTGCCTGGCAGGATCGGCTGATTCCCCTCACCATGGTGATCGCGCCGGTGCAGCCTTCGGGCGAGGTCTGGCGCCGCATCTCCGATCGCATCGAGGGTGAGCGCAACGAAGCGAAGGCAGCGCGAAGTGCGTGGCAGCGCCTCGCCTTCTGGCGCGCCCTCACGGCGTTCGCGAGCGTCGCCGCGATCGGCCTCGCGGTCCTGCTCGCCAACCCGCGCGCCGTTCCGCCGCCGGTCGTCGTCGTTCTCGCCGCGACGGGGGCCGCGCCGGGAGCGCTGCCGGCGGGGTCGATCGTCGCCAGCATCAGCGGCGACGGCGCGACGCTCGTCACCCGGCCGATCGTTCCGGTGTCGGTCCAGGCGGGTCGCTCGCTCGAGCTGTGGGCCGTGCCGACGGGCGGCGGCGCGCCGCGCTCGCTCGGCCTGCTCCCGGGCGGCAGCGGCAGCGTCGCCCTGCGCGCCAAGGTGCTGGCCGGCGCTGACACGCTCGCCGTGAGTCTGGAGCCGGCCGGCGGTTCGCCGACCGGGCAGCCGACCGGGCCAATCGTCTACGCCGGCAAGTTCTCGCTCTGAACCGATGCCGAACGACGCAAGCGCTGTCCGGCAAGCAACGCCGCGCGTCGATTAGCCGCACGCGGGCGCGATCGGTTCACGGCGCGTCGCGGACCTCGAGCGCCAGCAACTGACGCACCCAACGTCCGCCGCGCGATTCGCCGGTGTTGATGAGCTCGAACGGACCCGAGCGCGCCGGCAGCGCACTGCCGTCGACGTTCTTCCAGACGACGAGCAGCGGCGCGTGACCGAAGTGCGGATCGACCTCGGCGAGGCCGAAGGCGGCGACGTAGCCGTCGGCTGCACGCGCGACGAGGACGCGACCGACGACGGCCGCGCTGCCGAGGTTCGCACCGAGATCGAGTCCCGCCAGGCGCAGCAGGGTCGTCACGGAAACGCCGCTGACGGTAGACGCCGGCCGGTCGCGCAGCGATGCCATGGCCGTCTCGAGCGGCAGGCGATCGAGGTCCGATCGGGTGTAGGCCCGCACGCTGCCGTCGACCCCCCGGACCTGCAAGGCGGGCTCTTCGGTGGCGATGCCTCGCTGCTGCGCCGGCAATGGAAAGGCCAGGCCGGCCAGCACGGCGAGCAGGATCTGGCCGAGGCCGCGGCGCACGGCGTGTCCTCCAGGCGATTCACGAAACGCAGGACGCGCTTCAGCGCGGCGCGAAGCCGTGGCCGGCGAGGATCCGCTGGCCTTGCTGCCCGAGCAGGAACTCGACGAAGGCGCGCGCCCCGGTCGACTCCCCCGCCAGCGACGCGATGCCATAGCTCGCGCCGACGTCGATCGCATCGGGCATGTTCACGGTGCGCAAGGCCGGCTCCTCGCGCACCGCCGACGCGGCATTCGTGCAGTAGGTGATGAAGATGTCGGCGCTGCCACCCGCGACCAGGCTGGCGTAGACGTTGCGGCCCGCCGGCGGCGGGGGCGACGCCGGGCCGCCGGTCAGTTGCAGCGCCTTGGCCGCGAGGCGCCTGGAGGCATCCGGCACGCCACTCCGTTCGACGCGCTCGAACAGCTGCCACGCGTAGTCGCCGGACGGGTCGGCCACCGGCGTCGAGGTGCCGAGCCGGATTGCCGGATCGAGCATGCGCTCGACGAGGTTGGCCGAAGTCACGTCCAGACCCGGGCGGACCAGCGCGCACATGGCGTTGCGCGCGAAGCGCTGCACCGGCCCGGCCTTGCCGGCACGATGCAGCTCCTCGGGGTGGTCCATGTTCGCCGACGCGAACACGTCGGCCCGTTCGCCCGCCATCAGGCGATCCTTCAACAGTCCCGAAGCGCCGTAGGTGAAGCGCAACGTAACCCCCGGATGCGCGGCTTCGAAATCGCGCGCCGCATCGCCGAGCACGGCGCGCAGGCTGCCGGCGGCGAACACCGACACCCCGT
>DATMGW010000299.1:0-5917 GCA_035555295.1 Caldimonas sp. | reverse complement strand
AGCGGGCGCGCCGCCGCCCTCGACGCCTGCCGCGGCAGCAGAAGACGCCGCGACGGCAACGACCATCTACATCGAGGCTTCGAGCATCCGCACGTAGTCGTCGCGCGTCGCCAGGCGGGGATTCGTCTTGTGGCAGTGGTCGGCCATCGCGCCATCGACGATCCTCTCGTACATCGCCGCCGTGACGCCGAGGGCGGCGAGCCCGCTCGGCAGGCCGAGGCGGGAGTTCATCGCGCGGATGGCGGCGGCGATCGCTTCCCCGCTGTCGTCGCCTTCGGGCAAGCCCATCGCGTGTGCCATTCGCGCGAGGCGACGGTCCTTGATCATCGACCCGGCGCTGGCATTGAACTTGACGACTTCGGGAAGAAACATCGCATTCAGCGTTCCGTGATGCAGCTTCGGATTCGCCCCGCCGAGGCTGTGACTCAGGCTGTGCACGCAGCCGAGGCCCTTCTGGAAGGCGAGGGCGCCCTGCATGCTCGCGCTCATCATGTTCCAGCGCGCCTCACGGTCGCCGCCGTCGCGGGTCGCGCGCTCGATGTGCCTCCAGGCACGCTCGAGCCCGTCGAGGCCGATGCCGTCGGCGGGCGGATTGACGGCCGGCGCCATGAAGGTTTCCATGCAATGGGCGATCGCGTCCATGCCGGTCGCCGCCGTCAGGAAGGCAGGCAGGCCGAGCGTCAGGTCGGGGTCGAGGAGGGCGGTCTTGGGCACCAGATGCCAGCTGTGGAAGCCGAGCTTCCTGCCATCGTCGACGATGACGATGGCGCCGCGCGCGACCTCGCTGCCCGTTCCCGCCGTCGTCGGCACGGCGATGAGCGGGGCGACGCGATCGCTGATGCGTGGGCTGCCGCCTTCGATCGTCGCGTAGGTCTTGAGCGGGCCTTCGTGCGTCGCGGCGATGGCGACGCCCTTGGCCAGATCGATACTCGAGCCACCACCGACGGCGACCAGGCCGTCGCAGCCCGCCTCGACGTAGACGCGAACCGCCGCGCGCACCGCCGCTTCGGTCGGATTCGACGGCGTCGCGTCGAAGACGGCATGCGGCACGGCGCCGAGCGTGGCGATCGCGCGGTCGAGCAGTCCGGCGGCGCGAACGCCCGCATCGCTGACGACAAGCGGCCTGGCGATGCCGGCGCGTGCGCACTCCCCGGCCAGCAAGGCGAGCGCGCCGAAGTCGATCTGGACCTGGGTGATGTAGTTGATCGAAGCCATGGAGCACAGTCTGGCACACTCGTTCGCCGACGCACCATGGAACGATCCGACTTTCGCTTCTTCGAGCGCCTGCGCGTCCGCTGGGCCGAGATCGACGCGCAGAAGATCGTCTTCAACGGCCACTACCTCATGTATTTCGACACCGCGGTGGCCGGCTACTGGCGCGCCCTCGCCGTGCCGTATGCGGAGACGATGCAATCGCTCGATGGCGATCTGTTCGTACGCAAGGCCGAGCTCGAGTACCTCGATTCGGCTCGCTACGACGACGTGCTCGACATCGGCCTGCGCTGCGCCCGCGTCGGCAACTCGTCGTTCGCCTTCGTCGGCGGCGCGTTCAGGCAGGACAAGCTGCTCGTCTCCTGCACTCTGACCTACGTCTTCGCCGACGCCGAGGGAACGGCGTCGCGCCCCGTTCCGCAGGCTTTACGCGACCTCTTCGATCGATACGAGTCCGGGCAGCCGATGGTCGACGTGCGGGTCGGCTCGTGGGCCGATCTCGGCGAGCAGGCGCGGGCGATCCGCAGCGCCGTGTTCATCGACGAGCAGAAGATCCCGGCCGACATGGAATGGGACGAAGGCGACGAGGGCGCCGTCCACGCCATCGCCAGCAATCGCCTCGGCCGGGCGCTGGCGACCGGCCGCATGCTCGAGCATGTCCCCGGTGTCGCCAAGATCGGCAGGATGGCCGTCGTCGCGGGCGCCCGCCACAACGGCGTCGGCCGCGCCGTTCTCGACGCCCTGCTCGATGCCGCCCGCGCTCGCGGCGATCGCGAATGCGTGTTGCACGCGCAGATGGCCGCCGCCCCTTTCTACGAGCGCGCCGGGTTCACGCGCCGCGGACCGGCCTTCGATGAAGCCGGCATCGCCCACGTCGAGATGCTGCGCGCTCTCTGACGGCGGTGGGCTGCGGCGCCACTCACTCGCCGCTCTGGAAGGCTTCGACGTGGCGCGGCCCTTCGAGAAAGGCAAGGAGCGGTAGTGCGTGCGCCTCGATCGCATGCTCGACGTCGGGCCCGATGCCACGCGATGCGCCAGCCTTGTCGAACGCGTAGGCTTCCATCCAGGTCGGCACGCCATCGTCGGCGTCACGTGTCAAGAGGCGCGCTTTGAGGCCAGGATACAGAGCGCGCAGTTCACGTTGCATCGCGACGACGGCTGGACGCGCGTCCGCCGCGTGGGCGGGGCGGACGCGGTAGTAGACGAAGAGCTCGCGCACCGTGCCCGCTGGTGCCGGCTCACGCGGCCGCTTCCGCCTCGAGGGGAACCGGGTAGGGCAGCGCGCCCTGGCGCAGCGGCGGGCCGTCGACGCTTCCCAGGTGCAGCTCGCCTTCACCGAGTGCAGCGAGGCGAACTTCGACGAGCGCGCTGGCGCCCTGCCCCGATGGATCCGGCGCCGCGCTGGCCACCGTGCCCGTGGGCTCGTGTGCGGAGCTCGCGTACACGTCCTGGCCGGCGCGTATCGGCGCGTCGCAGTCGAACAGGAAGGTGCGTCGCTTGGTCGTGCCGCGATACTGGCTGCGGGCGACGACTTCCTGGCCGGGATAGCAGCCCTTCTGGAAATCGACGCCTCCGACCAGCTCGTAGTTGATCATCTGCGGAACGAAACGGTCGACCGTCGCCGCCTCGATCGTTACGATTCCGCTTCGCACCTCGAGCCAGCGCCAGGTGGCGAGCGACAGGCTGCCGCCGGGAGGCAGGCCGATGTCGACGCGGGCCGGTGCCGCGACGAGGCAGCGCGTTGTTGCCGCGGCGTCGGGCAGGCGGATCGCCGTCAGCGCGCCGTGCTCATGGCGCTCCCAGGCCGGGGCGCCGCCGGACAGCGTCGCGGCCGCGTCGCCGGCGACGCCCCAGAGCGCGACCTCGCCGCTGGCATCGCTCAGCCGGCATTGCGCGCGCAGCACGAACATCGATAACCGCTTCAGCGTGGGCGCGAGCAGGCTCGCGGAGCAGGCGAGAAGGAAGCCGTCGCCCGCCGACTCGCGCCAGATGACAAAGCTCGCCTGCAGGCGGCCCTTGGCGGAGCAGAAGCCGGCGAGCCGGGCCCGCTCGACCGGCAGGCTGATGACGTCGTTGCTGAGCTGGCCCTGCAGGAACTTTGCGGCGTCGGCGCCGCTCGCACGGATGACGCCCCAGTCGTCGAGGCGGCAGCCGCCGTTGATCGAAAGTCGGGTGTCCATGCGCCATTATCATCAGCCGCCATGAATCGCAGCGAAGTGGGGTCGGGCGCTCGCGAGGTCGACGCGAGGCGATGAGACTCTGGCGCGTCGTTCTCACGCTGCTGCTCGCGGTGGGGGCGGCGGCAGCTGCCGTCGCCTGGTGGTGGCTGCACCGGCCGCTGCCCATCGCCAGCGATCCCGTCGAGCTCTCGATCGAGCTCGGCACGTCGCCTCGCGAGATCGCCGATGCCTGGGTCCGCGCCGGCGTGATGACCGAGCCGATCGCGCTCTACGAATGGTTCCGCTGGTCGGGACTGGCGCGCCGCATCCGCGCCGGCAGCTACGAAGTGACGTCCGGGACGACGCCGATCCGCCTGCTCGAAATGATGGTCCGCGGCGACGAGACGCTGGCCGTCGTGCGCCTCAACGAGGGCTGGACCTTTCGCCAGATCCGCGCCGAGCTGGCGCACGCCGATGCCCTGAAGCGGGCGTCGGCAGCGCTCAGCGACGCCGAAGTGATGCGCGCGCTCGGCGCCCCGGATCTGTCGCCGGAAGGCCGCTTTCACCCCGACACCTATGCGTACAGCAAGGGTTCGACCGACCTGGCGGTTCTCAGGCGTGCCTATCGCGCGATGCAAAGGCGCCTGGCCGACGCCTGGCAGGAACGTGCACCCGACTCGCCCTTGCGCACCCCGGACGAAGCGCTGACGCTGGCCTCGATCGTCGAGAAGGAAACCGGCGTCGTCGCCGATCGCGGCCTCGTCGCCGGAGTGCTCGTCAATCGCCTGCGCCTGGGCATGCCGCTGCAGACCGATCCGACCGTCATCTTCGGCCTCGGCGTCGCCTTCGACGGCAATCTGCGCAAGCGCGACCTGCAGGCGGACACGCCGTACAACACCTACCTCAGGACCGGATTGCCGCCGACGCCGATCGCCATTCCCGGCAACGCCGCGCTGCTCGCCGCGGTGCGTCCGGAGCCGACCAGGGCGCTGTACTTCGTCGCGCGCGGCGATGGCAGCAGCGAGTTCAGCGAGACGCTCACCGATCACAATCGCGCCGTGAACCGCTATCAACGAAAGCTCGGCGCGCCGTGAAGGGCCGCTTCATCACTTTCGAGGGCATCGACGGCGCCGGCAAGTCGACGCATATCGCACCCGCAGCGGCGCTGCTGCGCGACGCCGGACGAGCCGTGACGATGACGCGCGAGCCGGGCGGCACCGAGCTCGCGGAACGATTGCGCGAAGCGATCCTGCACCTGCCGATGGACGGCGTGACCGAGACGCTGCTCGTCTTCGCGGCACGGCGCGACCACATCGGCCGAGTGATCGCGCCGGCGCTGCAGCGCGGCGAGATCGTCCTGTGCGATCGCTTCACCGACGCCACCTTCGCCTATCAGGGCTTCGGGCGCGGCCAGGACCTGACGCTGCTCGAGCACCTCGAGCTCAGCGTGCAGGAGGGCCTGCAACCCGACCTCACCCTCTGGTTCGACCTCGACGCGCGCGTCGCGGCAGAGCGTCGTGCAGAGGCACGCGCCGCCGATCGCTTCGAAGCCGAGGACCTCGCG
The DNA here is from genome assembly GCA_035555295.1 of Caldimonas sp. GTDB lineage: Bacteria > Pseudomonadota > Gammaproteobacteria > Burkholderiales > Burkholderiaceae_C > Schlegelella_A. The sequence continues at coordinate 982 of DATMGW010000299.1, read as the reverse complement.
TTCTTCGAGCGCGTTCGCGCCGGCTATCTCGCCCGCATGACCGGCACGCCGCAGCGCTTCGTTCGCGTCGACGCGGCCTTGCCTCGGGCGGAGGTCGAACGACAGGTCGGCGTCGCCCTGCGCCACTACGTCGATGCCTGACGCATCGACACTGCGCCTGCCGTGGCTGGCGGCGCCGCTTCGCCGGACCCTCGAAAGGCACGCCGGTCATGCCCTGCTCGTGCAGGGACCATGCGACGTCGGCCAGTTCGAGCTCGCGCTCGCGCTCGCGCAAGGGTGGTTGTGCGAGGCCGACGCCGTTGCGGTCGTCGATCGCCCGTGCGGCGTCTGCGCGAGTTGCCGACTCTTCCACGCCCGTTCGCACCCCGATCTGCTCGTTCTCCTGCCCGAAGCGCTGCGCGAGTCGCTCGGCTGGACGACGGGCGAGGGCGAGGAGGGTGGCGATGAGAGGTCGGGAAAGAAGAAGCCGAGCAAGGAGATCCGCGTCGACGAGGTTCGCGTCGCCATCGCCTTCGCGCTGACGACATCGGCACGCGGACGCGGCAAGGTCGTCGTCGTCCATCCGGCCGAGCGGATGAACGCGATCGCCGCGAACGCGTTCCTGAAGACCCTCGAGGAGCCGCCCGGCGATGCACGCTTTGTCCTCGCCAGCGCCGCGCCCGACGCCCTGCCGCCGACGATTCGCAGCCGCTGCCAAGCCTTGTCGCTGGGCGTGCCGGAGGCGCACGAAGCGAGCGCCTGGCTCGCGAAGGAAGGGGTCGCGGATCCGTCCACCCTGCTTGCCGCGTGCGGCGGTCAACCGCTCGAGGTCTTGACGATGGTGTCGATGGGGATCGACGCTGCCGCCTGGCGCGCGATTCCGCGCCGCGTCGCCGATGGCGATCCGTCGGGCTTTCGCGCCTGGCCCCTGGGTCGCGTCGCGGACGCCTTGCAGAAGCTTTGCCACGACGTCGCCTGCATCGTCGTCGGCGCCGCGCCGCGC